>NZ_JBSFXE010000030.1:0-104571 GCF_053595195.1 Kitasatospora sp. NPDC002522 | reverse complement strand
CTCCGCCTCCCCCTGCGATCAACACGCGCTGGTTCTGTTTCGCGCACAGATCGCCGGCGATGGTGATCCGCGGGTGCTGATCCGCGGGCGGGCAGACCCGCTGCTCCCCGTTCACGTCACCGCAGGAGACACCGTGGCCGCCAAGATCAGGACCGAACACACCTGCGCCAACTGCGCGCAGCCCGTCACCTTCGACACCAAGCACTACCCGTACTGGCAGCACGCGGCGCAGGCCGCCCCCGAGGCGGACGCAGGGAGCCGGTGCGCGAGCGCGGACCCGCAGCGGTTCTGCGAGCTGTGCGGCGAGCCGGCGACCAACTGGCAGGACGCATGGGCGGACTACTCGGGTTGCCGCCCGTGCGGCAACTACGACCGCTACTCGCTGGGGGACTGAGTGCGGGCGGGATAGCCGGCCCCGCCAGCAACAGCCAGGCCGCCGACCCGACGACTGACGGACGCGGGCGCGGCGGCCGGGCCGATTCCCGCTCGACACCGTGCCATAAGCCTGATAGAGTTCTCTTGTTGGAAGGCGGTGGGGCGGATCCCTCGTCGGGCCGGCGCCCCCTTCGAACCAAGGACTCCGCATGAACCGCGAGAGAGGTACGTCCATGAACACCACCACCGAGCTCCCCGCGTCCAGCGTCCCGGCCGCCTGCACCGATGGTCACCTCTTCAGCCCGACCGCCGATCTCGTCGCGGCCGGACTCGACTTCCGGCCGGGCGACCAGTTCGAGCCGATGACACCGGCCCCGCTCAGCGGAATTCGCGAGAAGGCCGAGTGGTGGCGCACCGTCGCCAACCTCAGCGCCCCCGACTTCCTCGGCCTGACGCCCGGAAGCACGATCACGGTGCACCACGGCGGCGGAGTGAGCACCGGTGAGGTGATCTCAACTTCCCGGGCCGGTGCCCGCGTACAGGTGGCGCTGCCCGAGGATGCGGAGGGACTCCAGCTTGAGCTGACCGTGACCCGCCGGAGCCCGTCCGGCTCCTGGTACGGCCCGTACGGCCCCACCCCACAAGCCTGATTGCCCGCCCCGCGCTGCGCCCGCCACCGAGCGGGCGCAGCGCGGGGCGCTGGTGAGGCCGTACGAGGTGGCCGAGCCGTGCGCCGATCGGCAGGCCAGCGAACGGCGCGGAGTGGGGTAAGCCCACTTCCCAGCATGGCCAACGCATGATATAGTTCTCTTGTTGGGACGGGGCGGGCGCTCCGGCCCGGCACCCCTTCGGACCAGCCCCACAGGAAGGCACACGATGCGCACGATCGCCGTCCACCCGGAAGCCGCCGCCGCTCTCGCCCCGCTCGCGTTCGGGGAGTTCACCGCCACCGTCTGGGAGGACGGCGGGTACCTGGCCGGATGGCAGTACACCGTGCCCGGCTGCGCCTGCCTGGTGACCCTCTGGCCGGAGAACATGTTCAACGAGCCCAGCGCCCCGGCCGAGTTCACCCCGGTCGGCCCGTGGTCGTACGTCGGCCGGTTCGACGTCGCCACCGCGGAGGGGCGCCGCAACCCGGGCGACTGGACCAACCCCGCCAACCGGGACGGCCACCCGACCCCGCACCACGCTCTGTCCGAGGGTCTGGACGAGCACCGCGCGGTGTGCGTCGAGTTCCGCCAGGCCATCACCCGGTGCCTGGAGTGCGGCGACGCCAAGCAGGAGCACGGCCGCCCGGGCAGCTTCCTGGGCTGCGAGGACTTCCGCCCCGGCAAGGAGCCGGGCCGCCGCGACTGGGAGATCCGGCGCGAGGAGCGCGGACTGTGGGTCCCCCGCGACTGAACCACCCCGCCGGGGCGGCGGAAGGCACCGCCGCCCCGGCCCGCAGCGCCAACGCTGCGCCCTTCGAACCAGCACCCCTCAAGGAAGGACCACACATGGCCAGGACCAAGGTCGCCGAGCCGATCGCCGAGCCGACCCAGACCAGCGGTATCGAGTACTTCGAGTTCCTCTCGTCCCAACTGGTCGTCGACCCGTTCAACCACCGCCAGGGCAAGGTGGCACCCCCGTCCCCGCGCCTGAAGGCCAGCGTCGCCGAGGTCGGCGTCAAGGAGGCCGTGGGCGTCCGCAGGCAGGCCGACGGCACGTGGGGCGTCTTCAAGGGCCGCCGGCGTCTGCTCGCCGCCCAGGAGGCCGCCGAGAAGGCCAAGGCCAAGGGGATCGACCCCAAGACCCTCCCGAAGGTCCCCGCGCTGGTCCACCACGACCTGACCGACGCGGACGACGAGACCCTGCTGCTCTCCCTGCTGGAGAACCAGTTCCGCGAGAACGCCACCAAGGCCGACGAGCTGCAGGTGGCCGAGCAGCTGGCCCTCATGGACGTGCCCGAGGCTCGCCGCCGCCGCCACGCCAAGGTGCTGGGCGTCTCGGCAGCCCAGCTCAAGGCCGCCAAGGGCGCGGCGCAGCTCAGCGAGGCCGACCGGGTCAACGCGCTGCACGCTGACTTCGACTGGGTCGAGATGGACCAGTGGCAGCAGGTCGGCGGCGGGTGGGGGGACTTCCAGAAGCTCAAGGACGCCAAGAAGCGGGATCTCGCGTCGGGCAAGGCCGGGAACGGCGAGTGGCGGCAGACGCTCCAGGCGATCAAGGACAGGCAGGCCGAGGAGGCGAAGCGGCAGGCCGTCGCGGACGAGCTGAGCGCGGCCGGGGTGCGGGTGATCGACTTCCCGTGGCGGTGGCTGGGCCACACCGCCCAGCCGCTCGCCCACCTCCTCACCGCGCTGGGCAAGCCCCTGACGACGGAGGTGCACTCCCAGGTCTGCCCGAGCCACGGCGCGACCATCGACCCCGACACGCTGGCGGTGGTCTACGTGTGCACCAACTGGCACGCCGAGGGCCACCAGCCCACCGAGGAGTACGCCAAGGAGCTGGAGGAGGCGGGAAAGACCCCGGTCGACCCCGAGGCCGAGAAGGCGAAGGCGAAGGCGAAGCGCGAGGGCACCGCCGCGTGGCGCTCGGCCCGGACCGTCCGGCAGGAGGTGCTGCGCGCCGCGATCGCGGGCAAGAACCTGCCGGAGGCCGCCGACGCGCTGACCGAGCGAACGGTCATGGGCCACGCGAAGTGGTGGTTCAAGTCGGTGGCGTCCGGCCGGACCGAGGTGGCCGCCTTCCTGCTGGGCGTGCCGGACCCGAACGAGGGGCGCAGCCAGTGGGAGCGGGCGGAGGACCCGTTCGCGGAGTTGATCGCCGCCGGTCCGAAGACGCGCCGCAGGCACCGCATGTTCGCCCGGGTGGTCGCCGCGATCGAGTACTACGTCATGGGCGACAAGGAGTGGTTGGAGCCGACCGAGGAGATGGTCACCTACCTGCGGTTCCTGGAGGAGACGTTCGACTACCCCCTGGCCGAGTGCGAGCGCCAGGCCATTGCCGCATACGAGGCCAAGACGAAGCAGGACGACAAGGCCGACGGTGGCGAGTCGGCCGACACCGACGACCAGGGCGACGACGACGGATCAGCAGGGGAGAGCAGCCCCGCGCCGGAGGCGCAGCCCGAGGCCGCGCCCGAGCCGCAGGCGCAGCCCGCCCAGGAGGGCGCGGCGGGTGAGGTGATCGGGGTCGCGGACGGGCCCGAGACGGAGCAGCAGGCGACCGGGGGCGTCCAGTCCCAGGGCTGACAGCAAGGCCGGGGGCGGGGGGTTGCAGACGCGGTTCCCCGCCCCCGGACCGACCGGAAAGGAGAGGCACGTGGAGAAGGCCGAGGAGGTAGCCGGCGACCTGTTCGCCGCCCTGCTGAGGGAGACCGCCGAGTGGGCCGACGACTCCGAGCAGAGATGGGCGGAAGGACTCTGGGAGATGCCGCCCGCCGAAGCGCTAGCGGCCATGGAGGAGTCGAACTGTCTGCCTGGCCAGCTGGCCGGTCCCGCCGCCGCCGCGCTGCGCTTCCTGGTCCCGCACGTCTACGACGTCCCGGGGTGACCGGTGCGGGCGGGCCGGGGGAAACGAACGGCGGTCCGCCCCGCCATAAGGCGGGACCCCCCATCGAGCTGACGGCAGGCTGGCGCGGACCGCCATCGGCGGCAGGTTTCGACGCTGCCGCTCCCTTCGAACCAGTTCTCACAAGGAGACTGGAACGAGGCTTCAGGATAGCGCGGTGGTCGGTCGGTCCGTGACGGGGCGGATCACGCTTGCGTGCGTGGCCATGAGCTGATATAGTTCTCTTGTTGGAGCGGGGCGGCACCCCGGGCCCACCCCCTTCGAGCCAGAACCCAGGGAGACCCGATGGAACTCACCCACCGCGACGCGGACGAGCGCGAACCGGAGTGCACCGGCTGCTACGGAACGGGTGTCTGCGTACTCGTCAAAGTGCTCAGTCGGGTACAGATGAACGTGCTCAGCTTGAGGGCGAAGTAGGTATCCGCCTGGTGCCGGAGCATGCGACGATCCTCGGATGAGGAGCCCTGATCCTTCACTTCGAAGGCGTTTGCTTGTGGAGTCGCTGACCGTGGTGGCGGCTGATCCGTCGGCTCAGCTGGCATGGGTGGAGAAGCACGGTGTCCTGCCAGACGAGGTCGCACTGGACTTCGACCATGCCTTCCGCATGGCCGCGAGCCTTGTCGAGGACGGGGAGGTCAGCCGTGAGGTGCTTCCTGACCTGCGAGCGATTGATGCGATCTTCGCTGGGATGAGTGGTCAGGAGAACTCGGATCGGTGGAGCAGAGAGGCCATGGCGGTCGATCCGGGTTGGGGCGAAGCCCGGGAGCTGGCCCGTCGGGTGCTCGTCGATCTGCTGGGTGAGTGGCGCCTGCCGATGCCGGAGATCTGCGCCGTTCGGTAGCCGGCCAAAAGCTGCCTGCGGTCAGGCTGCGTTGGTGTCGCGTTCGATGGCTGCGAGGCGGTTTTTGAGGCGGTAGCTGGGGCCGTTGATGGAGATCACGTCGCAGTGGTGGAGGAGCCGGTCGAGGATGGCGGTAGCGAGGACTTCGTCGCCGAATACCTGGCCCCATTCGCTGAAGGTCTTGTTCGAGGTCAGGATGATCGAGCCCTTCTCGTAGCGCTTGGAGATCACCTGGAAGACCAGGTTCGCCTCGGCGCGCTCCAGGGGTTCGTAGCCGACTTCGTCAACGACGAGGACGCCGGGCCGCAGGTAGGTGCGGAGCTTGCCGGCCAGTCGGCCGTTGGCCTCGGCGGTCTTCAGGTGGCGGACCATGTCGTCCAGGGTGGTGAAGTAGATCGAGAATCCGGCCCGGCAGGCTGCGACCGCGAGGGCGACGGCGATGTGCGTCTTGCCGACCCCGGGCGGGCCGAGCAGGGCGGCGTTGGCCTTGGCCTCGATGAAGGACAGAGTGGCGAGGTCCTTGACCTTGCGTGGGTCGAGTTCGGGCTGGAAGGAGAAGTCGTAGTCCTCCAGCGTTTTGTGGTGCGGCAGTTTCGACAGCCGCAGGCCCTGGCGGAAGCGCCGGTCGTCGCGGACCGCGAGTTCCTCGGCCAGGACGAGGTCGAGGAAGTCGAGGTAGCCGAGCTTGCCCTCCTCCGCGCGCTGGGCGTACTGGTTGAGGCTCTCCGCCAGGTGGGGCAGGCCGAGCTTGGCGGCGGTGGTGCGGATGCGGTTGCCGGTCAGCTTGCTCAACTTGGTTCCTTTGTATCGGAGTTGGTGGTGAAGGGGCGGGTTCCGGTCAGCTCGTCATAGACCGAAAGCGGGCGGCGCCCGACCTCGACGCGGGTGGCCGCCGCCCGTGTCAGCAGGGCCTGGAGCGATCCGGCCTGGTCACCGAGGAAGTCCTGATACCGGGGCTGGGACGGGACATCACCCGTGGTGACGCGGCGGTTGTCGCCCTTGGGGAGGCCGTCCCAGTGCTTGGGGTCCACTACGCGCGCGCCTCGTCCAACGGCCCTCGGGTGGACGGCGAGCAGGGTCTGGCCGCGGCTGTCGGGGACTGTGGTGTGCAGCACGATCTGGGATTTCGTGGCCCGGATCTCGATCAGCTGGCGGGGTCGGATCCTTCGGGCCGGCACCGAGTAGAGGTTCGCGTCGAAGGCGACCAGGCAGTCCTTGCCGACGGGCCGAAGGTGTCGTTGGGAGATCACGTACGGCCTCGGCGGCAACGGCCGCAGAGCCATGTGGTCGCGGACGGCGCGGTGCCCGATGACCTCGCCGTGGGTGCCGTGGACGCGCGCTCGCCGCAGCGGAACCCAGGCCGTGAACGCCGCGTCGAGTTCCTCGATGGAGGAGAAGGCCCGGCCGGCCAGGACGTGGTCACGGACGATGGCGACCTGCCGCTCGACCCGGCCCTTGCCTTGGGGGCGGTAGGCGGCCAACACGTCGATGTCGAAGTCGTAGTGCCCGGCGAAGGCCACCGCTTCCGGATGGAGTGGGACCGCCTCGCCCGGGGCGACGTGGCGGCGGACTACGGTCTTGGTGCGGTCGTAGACGATCGTCATCGGCACTCCGCCGAAGTGCGTGAACGCCTGGCGGTGGCAGTCGAAGAACGTTGCCAGGTCCTGGCTGGTGGTGAAGCAGCAGAACGGGTCGCGCGAGTAGGACAGCACCATGTGGAAGGAGTAGACCTTCGGGATCCCGAGGTGGGCGAGGATCCTGCCCTCATCTCCCCAGTCGACCTGGGCCTGGGCGCCGGGGACGACCTCGAACCGGCGGTGCAGTCCCGCCAGTTCGCCTGGGGCGATGCCCAACTCCTCGGCGATCCGGGGCCGCGCTTCCTGCAGGTAGAGCTTCACGCGCTGGTAGTTGCCGGTGAAGCCGTACTCGGCGACCAACCGCTCGTGGACCACCGCGCCTTTGATCAGGATCTCCGAGCGCAGCATCGCGTCGATCAGCGGCGCGACTTCGTCCACCATCCGCTTGCGGGCCTGCCCGTTCGGAGCCCGGCGCGGCGGTGCGATCGGAGCCTGCGCGGCAAGGTACTTGCGGACGGTGCGGCGGTTGAGCCCGGTCTCCTTCGAGATCTCCGACAGACTCATCACGCCGGACTCGTGCAGCCCACGGAAGCGTCGGAGTTCCAGCCAACGATGCGGATCCAAGACCACTTCAGCTGCCCTCCGTCCACGAACCGGACAGCAGCAGAGTGCCGGGCACCACCCCTCAACACCTCAGGAACTGGGCACATTCACCCGTACGTGGCTGAGCACTTTCACTCGTACGCCGACAACGGGCCGCGTCGAGATCTACCACCCCTCCACCGACGGCCTGATCGGCAGCGCGCCCTGCACCCCGGAGTTCCCGCGCGGCGCCGCCGAGGGCATGGCCCTCGCCCGCGCCGCGCGGGAACTCGCCGACGCCGAGTGGGCCGCGAAGGTGGCAGCTGGGACCGAACCGCCGTTCTGACCAACCCCGCGGCCGGGGCACACCACCCCGGCCGCGCACACCTCCACCCGACCGCACCCAGGAAGATCCGATGAACGATCCGGCAGCGACGACACCCACCGAGCCCACCGCCGAGAACGGCCGGCCCGACTGGACGGCCCTCCCCGCGCACGCTTTCACCGCTGCGCCGCGCGCCACGCAGGTCTCCCTGTTCGCCATCGGGGACGACCCGTTCGGCACCCCGTCGCTACTCGACGACGCACAGCCGCTGTTCTGACTGCACGCCCTGACCCACGGCCCGGCCGCCCCGACGGCCGGGCCGTGGGGGGCACCCACCTCGAACCGAAGAAGGGACCGACATGGAGATTGCACACCGCTGGGAGGCGCTCGCCGAGGAGTTCGCCGCGCTCGGCCAGCAGATCGCCGACGCCCTGAACGCCCTCGACCCCGAGCGGCGCGGCTGGACCCACCGCCGGGAGAACAACGCCTACGGCTCGGTCGGACTCGAGCACCCGGAAGGCTGGAAACTGCACATCTGGCGGGAGAAGGCGCACTGCAAGGGCGCAGCCGGCCAGCGGCTGACGATCCAGGGCATCGTGCCGAGCGAGTACCGGGGACGGGCGAAGCACCGGATCACGGTCGCGGGTGACCGCGCACCCCAGGACATCGCGCGCGACATCGCGCGGCGCCTGCTCCCGGACTACCGGGACACGGCGGCCCAGGCTTTCGAGCACCGCGACCAGGAGCAGGCCGCCACCCGGGGCCGAGTGGCGGCGTTCGCCCGGCTGCGCACGGTCCTGCCCGCGCTGAGCACCGGAGCGAGCAGTGTCGAGAGCGGGTATGGGCTGTTCTACCGGGGGTACGCCCGGGTGGCCGACGGTCGCGGGGGCACCCGAAGGAGCGAGCACGGCGCCCTCGCCTCCGGGACGGTGCGGCTGTCGTTCGACGGGTCGACCGGTTCCATCAAGGCGGACGAGGTGCCGTTGGAGTTGCTGGTGGAGTTCCTGGCGCGGCTCAACGCTGACCGCCGGGCGCTGACCGGGACGGTCATGCCGCGCGAGCTGGCCACTGCTCTGCGTGAGCTGGGCTGGCAGCCGCGCGTCGTCCCGGGCGAGGTAGTCACCGGGGAGCCGTCGGACAGCGTGGAGCAGCGGCGGGCACTGCCCGGCCCCGGGGTCGAAGGGGACTGATCACGCTTGCCAGCGTGGCTATGAACTGATATAGTTCTCTTGTTGGCAACAGCGGAGCACCTTCCACCGGAGGAACCACATGGACGTCAAGCGCGGGTACGCCTGGGGGATCGGCGGCGAGAGGTACCTGATCATCCCCGGCGAGGCATGGGAGCGGCCCCCGCTGGCCGGCGATCCGCAGGACGCCGTCCGGCCGGACCACTCGCGGGTGGACACCCTCGCGCTGGTGGAACGGCAGTGGCACGGGGGTGTGAGCGGCGACGGCTACGTGCACCGCATCGTCGAGGTCGTTCCGACCACCTGACCACCCGCACTCCGCGGGGGGCGGCGGCAGGCACCGCCGCCCCCCGGTCCCTTCGAACCACACACCGACCTGGAGCCCCGATGCAGCTCTCCCTCCTTCTCACCAGCCCCGGACGTCCGACGGTCCGGATCGGCCCCTTCGACAACAAGGTCGCCGCCGATCAGTTCCGCTGCGGCCTGGGCGGCCAGCTCCACGCCACGCCCCACCCGGAGGGCCTGACCATGGCCCTCGCCCTGTTCGACCCCCTTGAGCCGCACCTGGCCGCCTCCCTGCCCCAAGAGGCCCGGGAACTGGTGATGCTGCTGCTGGACCACCCCGCGGAGACCTTCCCCCAGCTCTACACCCGGCTGAGGGCCGAACACGGGCCCGACGACGCGGACGACATCTGGGAAGAGGTGCAGGCGATGGCCGCCGACTTCTGCAAGGCCCGCCCCGACGGCGCTCCCGGCCCCTGGTGCGCGCTGCCCGTCAACCACCCGTCGGTCGTGCACGTGGACCGCCACGGATACGGCTGGGGGAACGGCTCCGAGCACCCGCGCACGCCCGTGGTGCTCCTGGCCGACCGGCTCACCTGACAGGCCGTGCCCGCACCGGGCACGGCCCGCACCAACACCTGACCGAACACCTGCCCGTGGCGGCGGCTGGCCCCGCCGCCCCGGGCCCCCTTCGAACCGGATACCGAACCGAGGAGACACCACCGTGCGCACCCACCAGCCCACCGCCGCCGCCCAGGCCCGCAAGATGGTCACCGCCGCCCTGCTGAAGGCCGGGCTGCGCCCGACCTCCCTCCACCAGGAGGAGCCCTGGCGGGGCCGCACCACCGGGTTCCTGGTGCGCGGCGACGAGACGGCCGTGACCGTCAGCCGGCACCCCCTGCCGCTGGACCGCCAGGCCCGCGAGACCTACCACCGCGCGGTCTACGCCGGTTCGGTGGCCACCGACAGCGCATGGCGGTACGAGGACGGCCCCGAGGGCTCCCTGGTGGTGCGCCCCGGCGTCTGGGGGTGGGGCGGGCCGATGACCACGCTCGGCCCGCTGACCGCCCTGGCCGACGAGGAGCTGGAGACGGCGCTCACCGGCGAGGCGTTCGAGATCTGGGCGGACACCGCGCACGGGCGCACCGTCGTCCCGGTGGGCAACTCCCGCACGACGACACTGGCCATGCTCCGGCGTGACCTGGAGAACGGGCGCACGGTGGCCGCCGACGCCCAGGGCGTGATCACGGTCGACGCCCACGGCTTCCGGGGCGACCCGTACCGCGTGTACGTCAACGCCGTCCCCGCCGCGTGGGTCGGCGGCCTGTGCGCGGAATGCGGCTGCACCCGGCGCGAGCACGGCGACCTCTACAAGCCGTTTTGCTGCGACGAGTTCCGGCGCTGACCTGGCAATGGGCGGCGGGCACCCGGCCCGCCGCCCCACCCCGCCGCCGAGGCCGCGGCGAGAGCGAGCACCCACCACCGGAAGGGACCGGACAGCCGTGACCGAAGCGGACCTAACTGCCGAACAGAAGACCCTGGCGCAGCAGCGGGCCCGGCTCCCGCGCTCGCTCCGTCAGCTGCGCGGTTTCGTGGACCGGTTGGCCGGCCTGCCGGAGCGCAGCGCGTACGACGCCTATCTGCTTGAGTGCCTGCGCGCGGTCCTGCTGGAGCAGGAGGTGGATTCCGCCGTGTCGGGGCGCTCGCTCCACCCCGGGCTGCGCGTCGAGGGCAACGCCTGGCCGGGAGCGGACGCCGCGACCCGGTTCAGCGTGGCGCTGACCGGGGGCCGGGGGCGCCTGCTGAAGCGAGGGTTCCCGACAGCGCACGCGGCCCGCTGCGCCGCGGTCCGCCTGGCCGACGCCGCCGACTGGCGTCTGCCGACGGCGGAGTTCGGGGCTCAGCACCACGCCGCCGTGCTGGCCGAGGAGGCCGGGCCGGAGTGACGGCCCACCGTGCGACCGGGGGCCCGGTCGCACGGCGTCCGGTTGGGCCGGTCGGGTGAATGGCGAAAGAGGCGCGGAATTCCAGCCCAATCATGCTCGCACTCTGATATAGTTCTCTTGTTGGCAAGCGGTGGGGGTGGCACCCCACCGCCGAGCCGACACCCCTTCGAACCACCAGCGCCAGGAGGCATCCCATGCAGCACCGCGACGACAACGAGCGCGCCATCCCGACGATCCCCGGCCCCCGGCGCAGCCGCGAGAACTCCCGCTCCGGCAGCGCGGCGAAGCCGCCGGCCACGCCGGGGCACATCCCGGGCCAGCGCGGCCGGGACAAGCGCGAGAGCTGATCGGCGAGCACCTTCGGGGCGGCGGCCGACACCGCCGCCCCGACCCCGCCCTTGCACCACCCCCCCAGCCCACCAGAGACAGGAACAGCAGCCATGCCTACGACCACCCCGCTCCCGAGCCAGCAGACGACCGAACTCCTGCGGATCGCACTGGACGCCGCACCGCTCATCGCTGCCGCCACGGCGCAGCTGCCGACCCGGCGCGGAACCATGGTCGCGTTCGCCTTCGACAACGACGGCGTACAGGCCGCGTTCGCACAGGAGCTGACCACCTCGGAGTGGGGCGCGGCCCTGACGATCATCGGCAGGGAGTTCGAAGCCGCGGGCTGGGGCTCCAGCTACAGCGGCCGGTCGGCCCACCTGATCCACCCGCTGCACCTGACCAGGCACGGCGGTCCCGGGCGCGGTCCGTCCACCCTCACGTCCGCGCTGGCCGCCGACGGAGGCGACGCGGTGGGCCACGCGCTGGACGCGGCGGGCCACGACCGCCAGGCCGCCGCGTGGCGCGCGGCCGTCCACCCGGAAGCCCTCGCACCCTCCGGGCAGAACGGCTGATTCACACGGCAGCGATCGTGTCTATGTTCTGATATAGTTCTCTTGTTGCACTGGGCGGTTTGGCCGCCAGCCGCAGCACGCCGGGGTGGCGGCGGCATCGCCACCCCGGGCCACCGGCACGCCCACGTCACCCTCCTGCACCGCGTGGTGCCGACCCTCCCCGCCGACGGCGGCAGGCCGTGGAGCGTCGGCGGCCCGGCCGAGGTCACCCCGAAGGCGGACGCACCCGTGGCCGTCCGTAAGCAGCGCGAGGACCCGGGCCTGCCCTGCCCCTGCACCGCCCACACCACCCCCTGACCAGCTTCCACACCCCACTTCCGCGGGGCGTCCCGCACCAGCGCCGCCGCCCCGCCCCCGAAACCCGCCGCGCCGTCCCGCGCGGCTCACCGAACCGGAGGATCACCATGTCCGTCCCCGCCATGAACACCACCGCCACCACCGCGTGCCACAACTGCGGCCACCGCCGCTGGACGCTGCACGTCACCGTCACCACGCGCAGCCCGGCCGCCGGGGCCGTCCTGGTCGCCGTGCCCGCGCCGCCCGCCCTGGAGCTCCTGGTCACCTGCGGCACCTGCGCCGGGTGGCTCGACGAGAAGGACCCCGTCCACGCCGCTCTCTACGCGCTGCTGGCCGACCGCTTCGCCCCGCAGGAGCCCGTCCGGCCCGGACGTCTGCACCACCTGCGCCGCCTGCTGCGCCGCCGCGCCGGGGCCCGGGCGTGAGCGGCGACCGCACCGGGCGCGGCCGTCGCGTTGGAGGGCTGGGGAGGCCGCCCGCGACCCGGAGCAGCGCGGCGGCCCACAGCACCTTCGCCGCCTTGCTGACCCGCTCCGGCATCCCCGCCCGCGCCGTCCACCTGGGCGACGACTGGTCCGTCGGCGTCCAGCTGACCATCGACGGCCAGCCGCGCGACCTGTACCTGCGGCTGGACGCCCGCGGCGGCGCCCTGTGGCAGATCGAGGGCCCGGGCGGCTTGTGCGCCTGCGGGAGCTGGCCGCCCGTGCGCACCGGCCGGGCCACGGCCGCGCAGAGGAACCTGGCGCGGCTGCGCCGGGCGATCGAGCGGCGCAGCGCGGCCGTCGGCCACCCCGAACCCCTTCCCGGACCGGCCGCTCCCGGCCGGTCCGGCCGCCACCAGCGAGAGGACGGAACCACCATGACCCGAACCACCGCATCCGGCCCGGGCGCAGCGATCCCCGAGGCGCATCCCGTGCTGCTGACCGCCCGAGGTGTCCTCCACCAGGCGGGCCTGCGTCCCGAACTTGAGGTGGGGCCGGTCGTCGCCCAGCTCGTGATCCCGGGCGCGCACGAGTCGCTGGTCCGGGTCGACGTCGTGACCGACCCGGAGGACGAGGGCAGGGAGTCCGGCGCGCTGCGGGCCACGCTGGTGAACGCGCTGGGGGAGCAGCGGGTCCTGTACGACTCCCGGACGATCCCGATGCCGGTCGGTTTCTGCCGGACGGACGGCCCGAGCAACACCTACCTCCTGACCAAGGTGGTGTTGACCGCACTGGTCCGGGAGGCGCTGGAGGACATCGCGGTGGCCGAAGGGGTCGAGGACTTCACCGTCACGGCGCACCCGCCCGCCGGCCACCGGCTGCACCACGACATCGCCCTGCCCGCCGACTGCGACCAGTTCGCGGTGCGCTCGGCGCTGGCCGCGCTGCGCTTGGCCGGCTGGCGCGTGCACCAGGTCACGGCCGACGCCGACGGGCGGCCGGTGCTGCGCTTCGGTGACCCCGTCGGCCCGGGTGCGCCGTTCAGCAACCTGGGCAAGGTCGATCAGGCGCTGTGGGCGGCCGGGTTCGAGCGGGTGCGGTACGGCAGCCAGGTGGGCGGATACGAGCTCGGCTACCACGGGGACCACGGCGTTTACGTCGGTACGCACGGGTTCGGCAAGGGGGAGCCGGAGCGCGAGGAGCTGATCGAGGCACTGGCCGAGGCGCTGGTGGACACGGGCGACTGGCGGGTGGAGCGGGCGGAGTACGGTGCCCTGCTGGTGACGGCGGTCCCGACGGCGGAGGGAGAGATCCGAACCTACGCGGTGCAGGTGAACCTGGACTTCCCCGCCCGGTCGCCGGAGGAGGCCGCCCGGCTGGCCTACGAGCACCTGGCGGTGCACGGGGCAGGCGAGGTCGATGTGTTCGAGGTGGACGACGTGGACAGGAGGTGGTCCATCACGGTTGCAGACGTGGACGTGAGTTGATATAGTTGTCTTGTTGGTGAGGCCGGGAGGCCGATCCACTCCCTTCGAACCGCTCCGATTCCCAGGAGGAACCGTGGACAGCAAGACGACCCCCAACCCCGAGCTCAAGACCTACGGCGTGCAGTGGACCCACGACTTCACCGCGACGTCCCCGGAGGACGCGGCCGAGCAGGCGGCGCGGTGGGTGGCGCAGGGCGGTCTCGGTGAGGTCCAGGTCACCGAGACCGGCAACGAGGGCAACCAGGTCTGGGTGCCGGTCCCGAACCTGGACTGACCCACAGTCAGGACCCGGGGCGCGGCCCGCAAGGCCGCGCCCCATCCCTTCGGACCACCACCTCACCCAGGAGAGACCGTGTCCCACACCCAGACCCCGCCGACCGAGGACGAGCAGCTGGCCGCGTACCCGGCCGCCATCCAGCAGGCCATCCGATCCGAGGCCCACACCTGGTTCTACGGCGACATCGAGCACGCCATGCGGATGTACGACTCGCACGTCGAGTGGTCCCGCAAGCTCACCGCGGAGCAGCGCCGCCACCACTACTGGGGCGCTTGGTACGCAAACCAGCTGCTCAAGGCAACGGCGATCAGCGAGGTCCAGTCGGAGATGGGCGACCCGACCGACTGACCGCACCGGGCGGCCCGCACCGGCGGGCCGCCCGCCCAGCACTGCTGACCACCACAGAGCCACCTCGACCTAGGAGTCTTCCGTGAGCACCACCACGACCACCCTGGCCTACCGCATCGGCGACCCGGACGCCGAGTGCCGCTACCCCGTGATCATCGGCACCGAGAACCCCCTGGTGATCGGCTGGGCCTACCGGTGGCACCGCAACTGGCTGGTCGCCGCCGTCTGGGCCGACGGCAGCGAGACCGAGCGCAACCTGCACCGCCCCGCCAAGGGCGACAAGGGCGTGGACATGGCCGCCGCCTTCCTCGCCGGACAGTACGCCGCCGGAGCCATCACCGCGATCCCCCTGACCGAGGCCCTGGCCCAGGCGCCCCTGCCCATCGGCCCGGTGCCCCTGCTGCACCCGCGGATGGCGGTCAAGGAACGCAACGACCGCAACATCGGCAGCGCTCTGAAGGCGTTCGCCGGACTGGCCGAGCACCACTGGCGGGCCTACGGCGGCTTCCCCGGCTCGGACAACCCCTGGTTCGTCGGCTGCGAGCTGTGCGGCTGGACCGGGCCGAAGTACTGGAGCCACCTGCGCGGCCGGAACGGCAACCCGCCCAGCATCACCCGCCACCTGGGCACCTGCGTCGACGAGGACAAGATCCGCGAGGCGATCCCGGCCTACCGGCAGCAGTAGACACCGCGCCCAACGGCCGGGTCCGGAGCACCCTCCGGGCCCGGCCCCCGGCAGCCCGCCCCCAACCGCCCTTCCGCCCGGAGTTCCGCCATGCCGAAACCCAATGCCCTCTTCCCCGCCCTCGCCGACGCCTTGGCCCGCCACGTGACCACCGCCGCCCGCCGCACCTGGACCGACCTGCCGGACGGGTACGCGGTCGCCGCCGGCTTCGGCCCCCACGGCCCCGCCGGCGACCTCCGGGTCGCCGTGTTCGCGCCCTCGCCGCAGGGCCCCACCCGGATCTGCAACGCCCGCTTCTCCCCCGGCACGGCGCTGCCCGCCGCCACGCGGCTCCTGGCCCGGACCGTCCGCGAAGCGCCCGCCGTGCCCTGCGCCCCGAACGTCCGCCCCGCACCGGCGGACGTGGCTGCGCACCTGACGATCGGCGCGCCGGAGCAGCGCCCCGACGAGCCCGGCCTGTTCGTCGAGTACGGCCATGCGACCGCGTGGCTGTGCGACGGCCGACTGGGCGTCACGCTGGGCAGCGCGGCGACGGGCGGCAGCCTCACCCTGTCGGGGCCGTGGGACGCCATGGCCGTCGCCGCCGTGGTCGACTGCGCGCTGCTGGAGCTCACCGACGCACAGGCGCTGGCGGCGGAGCTCTCCGTCCTGCTTCCGGAACGGTGGAACCAGGTACTGCACGACCAGTGGCATCCCGCGGCGGCCGTCGTGCTGCCCCGCCACTCCCCCGGACCGGACGATCCGCTCGGCCGGGTGTTCTCCCGGGAGCTGATGATGGTGGGCAGGGGACTCCTCTCCTCCTCGCCGGACCTGGAAGCGCAACCCTTCTACTCGAACGAGGGGGCGGCGGTGGCGCTGCGCGTCTCGCGCCGTGAGGCCCGGGTGCCGGAGCTGGTGAAGTTCGCCCGGCTGGTCCCGCCGCGGGCGGGGGAGCCGCCTGTCAGCGTGCTCCACTCCGAGTACCTTCCCCCCGCCGTGCGGGCCGCCCGCCGAGCAGCGCTCGCCGCAGGGACCAAGCGCAGGTGACGCGATCACCATCAGCTCTCCACTCCCGGGCGCGAAAAGACGACCCGATCATGCCCTAGGGATGATATAGTTCTCTTGTTGATCCAGGGTGGCGGCACCACCCCGGACCAGCCCCCTTCGAAACCAGACGAGCGAGGACACGCCATGACCGACGAACCGACCACCAGCGGGGCCGCGCAGGCGCCGCGACAGCGCTTCCACAGGTGCGACGAGACCTGCCGCCCGATCCCCGGCGCCCCATCCGAGGACGGCGACGCCACCGGCGGCGGACCTTACCTCCCCGGCTCCGCGATCGAGGGAGCCTGGTGAACGCCCCCGGACTGCCGAGCCCGCGAACCGTCTTCCTCATCCTGGCCGCCGAGCACATCCCGACCGGGCGCGGGGCGCAGCAGGAGTTCGACGACGCCGGCGAACTGATCGCGCTGCGGTGGGATCTCCCGGCCTACGTGGACGGCGCAACGACCCGCCGGGCCCTGGCCGCGCTGCGCCGCGCGGGCTGGAACTTCCGCCAGGAGGCGCGCGAGGGGCACGTCGGGCGGGCGCTACGCCTGAGCGCCGCCGCTACGGCCGTCGAGTTCGCCGACACCCCGGGCGGCCAGGTGGACGCCCTGCTATGGCGTGCGGGATTCGATCGGTACCGCCCCGAAGTGCCCGTGTGGGGGTACCGGTGGGACCACCTGTTCGGCGACCCGTCCGAGGGCAGCGCCTACGTCACGGTCCACGGGCCCGGCAACGGCTCGCACGCCGACGCCCGCCACCGGCGCGAACTGACGGACGCGATGGTGCGGACCGTGGAGGCGGCCGAGGGGTGGCGGACCCTGCGGCCGGAGTGCCTGGATCACGCCTTCCACGCCCTGACGCCGGAGTACTGACCAGGGCGGCCTTCCGGCCGCGGGGGTGGGCCGCGCCACTGTGCGGCCCACCCCCGCAGCCCCCGCCGCGCGGCGCAGCGGACCGACCGGTCGACGAAGCAGGGAAAGGCGCTCGACATTCGTGGACTAACTCTGATACAGTTCTCTCATTGGAGGCCGGGCGGATCGCCCCCGACTCCGCCGAACCGAAACGAGGACGCCATGGACAACCCCGCAGAGCCTGACGCCGCCTTCGAGCCGGACGTCGACCTGGACGAACTCGGCACCACGCAACTGCACGCCGTCATGGTGGAAGCCGTGCGGACCCTGCCCGAGGACCACCCGGTCACCCAGGTGTGGCAGCGCCTGGACGACATCCTCACGGCGGGCGGCATCGAGTGCCTTCCCGACGCCTGGGACAACCTCCCCTTCTGCCAGCACGCCACCCAGGAGGAGGCCGATCGCTGCTGCCTGGCGCTGCCCGACCCGGCGGCGCACTGATGCGCGGGGCCGTCGGCGCGAACCGGCGCCGGCGGCCCCGGACGGCAACTGCGGCGGCGGTCGCGCCTGGCAGCGCGGTCTCCGCCGATCCCTTCGGACCATCCGGCGGCACCACGGCCTGTCGGGCCTGCGGTGCCGCCCGCACGGGAGGACCATCCGCATGACGAACCAACTCGCCCTGTTCGAGGCGCCGGCGCCGGTGGCGGCCGGGCGCCCGTGCCTGGGCGCGGCGCTCCCGCAGGCCAAGCGGGCGCCCCGGACCCGCCTGGCCCGGATCGGGGAGGCCCTGGAATGGGCCTCCCGGCTGATCGCCGAACACGGGCTCTCGCCGGACAGCTGCGCCGAACCGCCGCCCGCGCCCACCGGCACCGGTGCCCGCTCCCGGCTGCCGGAACACGGGGCCCTGCACCCGGTGGGGGCGATCTTCCTGGCCGCGCACGCGGCCGAGACGCCCCGGCGGCCGGTGGAGGACCCGGTGCGGGCGGGTGCTGTGGCGGACCGGGTATGGGCGCGCTGCGACGAGGCGCTGCGCTTCCTGGCCGACCGCCTTGACCCGGCGCTGGGCCGCGGGGCGGTCGAGCGGATCGCCGGGTGGGTGGCGCAGCCGGGGGTCGGGCTGCGGGAGGTGCTGGCGGAGCTGGCGCGGGCGGCGCGCAAGGCCCGGCCGCTGCCGAAGGTGCCGGTCGGGTACGTCGAGTTCAACCCGGCGCGCCACGGGCCGGAGGGGTACGACTGGATCGTGGTCGCGTCGAGCGGGGGCAAGGACTCGCAGGCGATGCTGGACGAGGTGGTGCGCAGCACCGACGCGGCCGGGGTGCCGCGCGACCGGATCGTGGTGGTGCACAACGACCTGGACGTGACCGACTCCGGGGAGAGCATCGAGTGGCCGGGCACGATGGAGCTGGCCAGGGAGCAGGCCGAGCACTACGGGCTGCGGTTCGTGACGCTGCGCCGGCCGCAGGGCGGGCTGTGGCGGCAGTTGCTCCAGCGGCGCATGTGGCCGTCGAGTTCGGCCAGGTGGTGCACAAGTGATCAGAAGTCGGCGCAGGCCCTGAAGCTGCTGACCGCGCTGGTGAAGGAGTCGCGGCGGGCGGGGGTGCGGGGCCGGCCGGTGCGCATCCTGTACTGCCTGGGGCTGCGGGCGCAGGAGTCGGCGGGCCGGGCCGGGAAGGCGCCGATCGCGGTCGACCGCTCCGCCTCCAACGGGCAGCGGACCGTGGTGCGGTGGCACCCGATCCACGACTGGAGCGAGCGGCAGGTGTGGGAGCGGATCGCCGAGACCGGGGTCCGGTACCACTGGGCCTACGACGCGGGCATGGAGCGCCTGTCCTGCTCGCTGTGCGTGCTGTCGAGCGGGAAGGACCTGGTGTGCGCGGCGCGGCTACGCCGGCCGCTGGCGGTCGAGTACGCCGGGGCGGAGGCGGAGATCGGGCACCGCTTCCAGGACAAGCGGTCGATGGCCGACGTCCTGGCGGAGGCCGACCGGCTGAACGCGGCCGAGGGCGAGCTGCACTGGGAGCGCGGGGACGCGCTACGCCGCCATGTCGGGGAGGCAGCAGCCGCCGCGTACCTAGCCCTGGCCGCGTAAATCACCCCACGAAATGAGCAAGGTGTGATATAGTTCTCTTGTTGGCGGGCGGAGGGGGCGGCTCCCCCTCCGCCCGCCGACACCCCTTCGAACCAGCAGCGGCCCCAGCCGCAGAACGGAGCCCCCGTGAACCAGCCCACCCCTAAGAGCCCTGCCGACGCACCGGCCGGGTCCCAGGATGCCGAGACGGCGGAGGTCGCCGCGCTTCGCGCCCTGGCCGCTTGGGGCATCACCGCCTACACCGACGACGAGAGCATGATCGGCGGCTCCAGGAACTCATGGGTGGTGGTCGACTACGACCAGACCCGCCCGGACTCACCGTGCGAGCCGGACGGCCCTTACGCCGTGCTCTACCTCTACAGCGACGCCGACGGGGAGGAGATCACCGTCGAACGGGCTCCGCGCCCCGGCGACGCTTGGCACGCGCACAGGGGAGACGGAACCGGCGCCGAGTACGACCTGCTGGCGCGCCCCGCCGACCGACTCGGCGAGTGCATCGACGCCATCGCCGAGTGGATCACTGCGCCGCCAATCGTGACTCAAGCATGATGCAGTTCTCTCATTGAGAGGCTGGGGTGACTCCCGCCCGCGCCCATTCGAACCAGCAGCAGCCCAGACCACAGAACGGAGCCCCCGTGAACCAGCCCACCCCCGCCGACGCCTCCACTTACCCGAACGTCACCCCTCCGAGGAAGATCAACGGTTGCGACGTCATCGCCGTCGTCGACGGGGCCAGCATCATCGAGCACCCGCGAGGGTTCATGGTGTACCGCGTCGTCCGGATCGGAACCCGCGCAACCCACGAGGGCGCCGCCGCGCTGGCGCGGAAGACGAAGCCGGCGGCGGAGCAGGCGACCACCGGCACCGAGACCGCGGCATGGTGCCAGCACCGCGAGCACGCGCTCGTCACCTACAACCCCGAGCTGGACATGTCGCTCTGCCGCTGCGGCGAGCGCCAGGAGTCCGGCGAGCAGCCGATGGACTGGGGGGCGAAGCGGGAGATCTTCCATTCCTGCCAGCAGGACGGGCCGTGCCGCTGCTACCTGCCGTGAGACCGGGGCGGCGGCACCGCCGCCCCGCAACACCTCCTCCAGACTTTCGTCGACGAAACCAGCCGAGGCGGCACCGCGGCTCCGCACCATCCCCCTTCGAACCCACCGGCGGCCGAGCAGCCCCGGAGAGGAGCACCCATGTCCGGATTCCCGCGCGCCCGGATCGCGGAACTCGTCGCCCTGCTGGGCGCACCGTGGCGACTGGACAACTGCCCGTACAAGCGGGACGACGAGTGGCAGTTCGTGACGGACGGTCGCGGCCGGGGCTTCTGGCTGCGCATCGACCGCCGCCAGCTGGACCGGGAGCCGGCGAATCCTCACGGCTACCGGGTGACCGTCCGGGGTCGGTACCCGAAGATCCCGGGCCACTTCTTCAGCGACAAGGGTCGCCCCGAGATCGGGTTCGACCTGTCACGCCCGCTGGGAACGCTGGCCAAGGACATGCGGCGGCGGTTCCTGCCTCAGTTCGAGGCGGCCTACTCCCGGGCCGTGGACGAGCTCCACGCCCGGACCTCCGCCGCAGAGAAGCGCGCGGCGGTGGCCAGGGCGCTGCTGGACCGCTTCCCGCAGCGGGGCTGGGAGGGGGAGGTGCGCGCCGGGGTGCACCGGGTGTGCGTCGACCTGGAGCCGCACCCGGGGGCGAGCGCCGAGCTGGAGATCAGGCAGGCCGGCGAACTGGTGGACGTCCAGCTGCGCAACGTCGACCCGAGGGATCTCGACGTGCTGTGGGCGCTGTTCGAGCACCGGCAGGCCGAGCGGATCGCGGCGGCGTACGGCACGCCCGCCTCCGTGGACCTGACCACGCTCGACACCGTGGCTTCCGCATGATATAGTTCTCTTGTTGGCAGGCGGTGGGGGTGGCTCCCCACCGCCGGGCCGACACCCCTTCGAACCAGTCCGATCCGAGGAGCTGACCATGCCGCGCAGCACCGCCCCCGCCGCCGAACCTCAGACCACCCCCGCCGAGAAGGCGTCCGAGCCGCCCCGGCCGACGTACGCGGTGCTGAACGCGGTGATCTCCGACGGCCGGGGCGGGGAGGAGGTGCTGCGCCTGGCGATGCCGTCCGAGCCGTTCGGCACCGCCGCCTGGCAGATGTGGACGG
Organism: Kitasatospora sp. NPDC002522; assembly: GCF_053595195.1. Lineage (NCBI taxonomy): Bacteria > Bacillati > Actinomycetota > Actinomycetes > Kitasatosporales > Streptomycetaceae > Kitasatospora > Kitasatospora sp. NPDC002522. The sequence goes on along the minus strand of NZ_JBSFXE010000030.1, from coordinate 83,365 downwards.
TCGGCCTGTACCTCGCCCGCCTGCACCGCCACCAGGTCCAGCCCAGCGCGGCGACTCTGCACGCCCACCTGACGTCCGGCGTGGTGCCGTTCCCCACGCCGACGATCGGGTTCCCGTACGGGCCGCTGCACGACTCCCGCCCGACCCTGATCCTCGACCTGGAGCTCGGCCCGCTGGACGCCAGCGGCTGGCCGAAGACCTCCCTGGTCGTGGTCGAGCAGGACACCAAGCCCTACGGCGGCTTCACCCGCCCCCGACGCTTCCGCACCCTGCGGGCCACCGTGAAGGCCGTCCGGGAGGAACTCGACGACGAGTGCTCGCGCCTGGCCGGACAGAAGGAGCAGCGGGAGCTGTTCGCGTTGGCGGTCAAGCTCTGCGAGCAGGCCGGCACGATCCAGCAGCGGGCGCTGGAGAGCGCGTCCCCGCTGCTCGGTGGGGCCGTCCGGGAGGGCATGCAGGCCGAAGGGGAGGAGCGGGAGCGGCTGCTGCTGGAGCTGGAGGAGTTCTGCGGTCAGGACGCGCCACTGCCCGACGACGCGGCCTCGGAATCCCCGGTGCAGACCGTCACCGGGCACCTTGAGCGGGCTTCGGAGGCGCTGGCGGACGGTACCGCCCGGCTGTACATCCGGCTGGCCGGGGCTTGTGGCACGGCATCCTGGCGCGCGGACCGGCCCTCCGTGGTGATCTGCACCGCCCGGGGCGCGGCGGCGCGGGCGGTGCTGGCACTGAAGCCCGAGGCGGCCGTGGTCGTGGTCGGCCGGGCAAGCACGGCCGTCTACCAGCACGCGGGGGACATCCGGCGCCGGACCGACACCTTCGAGGTGCTCCACATCGGCGTGGACCTCGCGGCCGAGGCTCCCGCGGCGGCCTGACGACCACCGCTCCACCCGGCCGGTGCGGCACCCGCCCGCACCGGCCCCTCTCCGCACCCCCGGGCGGCGTCCGGCCCGGCCGTTCGGCGCGCCTTCGACGCCCCCGCGAACCCGCCCCCTCCCGAAGGAGGACGCCATGAGCCCGTCCGCCCCCGCCATTGCCGACCGCACCACGTTCTTCCTCGGCGCCCCGCCTTCTTGGGCCAAGGACTCCCCGGTCCCGCTGATGCTCTCGGTGAACGCCCTGGCCAGGTACCGCAGCCGGGGCGAGCGGTTCCCGTCGGCCCGGTGCCTGTGGGCGCTGGACAGCGCCGGGTTCTCGCAGATCGGCGAGCACGGGGAGTTCCTGCTGGACCCCGACGAGTACGGCGGCATGGTCTACCGGCTGATGGACGACTTCGGCGCCCCGCCGGTGTTCGCGTCGGTGCAGGACTGGATGACCGAGCCGCAGATCCTCGCGCGCAGCGGGTTCGGGCTGCGCCGGCACCAGGAGTTCACGGTCGACTCGTACCTGTACCTCACGGAGCAGTTCGACCGGGCCCCGTGGATTCCCATCCTGCAGGGCCAAAGCGTGGAGGACTACGTCGAGCACTGCCGGATGTACGAGCGGGCCGGGGTCGACCTGGCCCAGGCGTTCCGGGTCGGGGTGGGATCGGTCTGCCGCCGCCAGGGCACCCGGGCCACCGGCCACATCCTGGCCACCCTGGCCGGCCGCGGGTACGCCCTTCACGGCTTCGGCATCAAATCGGATGGTTTGGACCGTTACGGTCACCACCTCGCCAGCGCGGACAGCTATGCCTGGTCATTCGGGGCGCGGCGGCGCAACATCCGGCTGGCCGGCTGCACGCACCGGGGCGTCGACTGCCGCAACTGCCGGACCTACGCCATGGCGTGGCGCAGCGAGGTGGTCGACAAGCTGAGGACTCCGAAGCAGTTGACCCTGGCCGTGTGACGGCACCACCAGGGCGGAGCGGAATTGCGCTCGCATTCATGGCTTAGACATGATATAGTTCTCTAGTTGGCCAAGGGTGGCACCACCTCCGCCCGACCCCTTCGACCGATCCGACCCACCCCCGGAGAAGCCGTGAAGACAAGACCGATCACCTGCGATTCCTACGCCTACACCCGCCGGCGGGGCGCTTGCGGCTCGCTCGCCGTCAGGCTGCTCACCGTCACGTTCGAGGAGCGCCGCACCCAGCGGCTTCGCCCGTGCGACCGCCACGCCGACGGCGCGTACGAGGACTTGGCGGACCGCCTGTTCGCCTACCTGCGCCACACCGGCGTGACCGAGAGCAAGATCCACCAGAAGACCGAGGCCGTACCGCCCGCAACGGGGGCGGCCGACGCCGCACACAAGAGCCACCGACCCGGAACGGGAGCACCGTGAACACCACCGACACCGCCGACCTCGACGGCCGCGACACCGAGTACCTCGCCGCCTTCTGCTCCGGCGCCCTGATGGAGGCCGTGTGGTGGGAAGCGCGGCCCACCCCCGGCGACCTGGACACCACCCCGGGCCGGGAGTGGGAGGACGTCGAAGTCCTCGACCTCACCCTGGAGAGCCTGCCCGCCGAGCAGGGCCGGCAGCTGCTCGCCGCCGCCGTCCGGTTCGTCGACGCCCACCCCGAACTCGCCGCCTTCGACCTCGACCCCGTGGACGTCGGCAGCGCATGGTGGATGGCCCACCGCGGACCTGACGGCATGCCCGGGCTCGACTTCCGGACCTTCAAGGCCGCCATCCCCCCGGAACTCCGGGACCGCATGAACGACCACGCCCGGCAGGACCCCTGCCAGTTCGGCTCCGTGGAGCTGGACGAGGCCACCGGCAAGGTGCGCTTCACCTGATCAACACGCTTGCGTGCGTGAATGAGAGCTGATATAGTTCTCTCATTGGGCGGATGGCTCCGCCCGAACCCTTCGAACCGCTACGACCTCCACAGGAGCACTGACCATGTCCGACCAGACCGTCGAGGCCACCCGCGCCTTCATCGCCACCGCCACCGCCGAGCAGGTGGAGCTCATCGCGGCGGCGCTCCGCTCGCGGCGCCTCACCCTGCGCCCCGCCCCCGCCGACGCGGCGGCCACTCGAACGTCGTCCCTGGTGCAGATCGCCCGCCCCGGCGACCGGGTGAAGATCGACCGGATCCGGCCGCAGTACCTCAAGGGCCTGACCGGCACGGTGATCCACGTCCGCGTGAGCCGCGTGAACATCGAGCTCGACGCCGAGTCCACCCGGAAGCTGGCCGCCACGAAGCAGACGCGCTTCGAGATCCCGGCGGGGGCGACCTCCTACGTGATCGAGGGCGTCCACCCGAGCTCCTACGACATCCTCTGACGGCGCATCGGGAGGCCCGGCCGGATTCCCCGCCCGGGCCCCCTCGCGGGGCGGCGGCCCACGCCGCCGCCCCGGCACCCCGCCGGACCCACCGAGAGGAAGCGCTACGCCATGACCATCTCACCGCCGCCCAACCCGCACGACGAGCCAGCCCGCCACCTCTACGCCCGGCGCCGGCTCTACGAGCTGGACCCCAGCCCCGCCACCCAGACCGATCTCGCCGACGCCCTGGCCTTCGACGCCGCGTACGTGGTGCGCTCCGCCTGGAGCGACGCCCGCCAGATCGACGTCGTCCTGCGCGACGGCAGCCGGTTCGGCCCGCAGCCCGCCTTCGCCGAGCTCCGCTCCCAGAGCGCTGTGCTGGTCGCCCCGACCCAGCTCCGCTACCTGTGGCCGGAGGACGGGCGGGCGCTCGCGGACGCCCTGCAGTCGCTGTACGCCGCCGTCGAGCTGGCCGGCCGCAACGAAGGCGACCCGGAGTCGTGGGCCGCCCGGTTCGCCGCCGCCAGCACGGCACCGGCCGCCGCCGACAGGCCGTGGAACATCGCCGGGGTGGCCGACCACCCGGGCCGGTACACCCTGACGCTCCCCCCGCCGCAACGCCCCGCTGCGCCCAGCCAGACATCCGGGGGCACGTCGTGAACACCCTCACCAGGGACCTCCCCTGGCGCGGCGCCCGAGCGATCATTTCGGTGCCGCCCGCCGCCGAGCAGCTGGACCGGATCACCGCCTGGTCGACGGTCCACGTGGAGTACCGCATCCCCCTGGTGCTGGAGTTCTCGCACGAGCGGTCGCCGACGGGCGGCGCCTGGCCCCTGGCGTGGGCCCGGAGTCGGGATGGCGCCCGGGCCGACAGTGCCTCGGCCCGCAAGGCGCTCCAGGTGCTGCCGCCACTGATCGCGGACGCGCTCGCCAACCCCGAGCTTGAGGACGACCTGACGCGGATGCGGGAGGAGTCGCTGCGCATCCAGGCCGGCCACGCCTACGGGCGGGTGATGCAGGCCAGGCGGGAGAGCACCGAGGCGGCCCGGAAGCTACGCAAGGCCGACGCGGAATACCGCGCATTCGGCCGGACGGAGCTGGAGGGCATCGAACTGCACCGCTCGGCCGAAGCACGCCTGCGGGCGGTATGGGGCCGTTGACCGGCGGCCCCAGGACGGCAAACCCGCTTCCATTCGGGCATGAAGCCTGATATAGTTCTCTTGTTGGCAGGCGGTGGGGGTGGCTCCCCGCCGCCGGGCCGACACCCCTTCGAACCTTCCGACAGGAGACACAGCCCATGACGCTCAAGGTGTTCGACGAGTTCGCCGGCGCTGGCGGTACGAGCCAAGGCGTGCACGCCGTCCCCGGGACGGAGCTGATCCTCGCGGCCAACCACAACCCGCAGGCGGTCGCCACACACGCGGCGAACTTCCCGCACGTGGAGCACTTCGTCGAGGACATCGCCCGCACCGACATCACCAAGTTCCCCTCCGCCGACGTCTTCTGCTCCTCCCCCAGCTGCCCGCCGTGGGCCGACGCCCGCGGCCAGCGCCGGGACTTCGACAAGTCGACCCAGGGCGTGCTGTTCGGGGAGAAGGAGCCGGACCCCATGATCAAGCGGGCCCGGGCTCTGATGGAGGAGGTCCCCCGGTACCTGCGGGCGATGAACCTGCGCGGCACCCCGGTCCTGGTCGGCATGGTCGAGAACGTGATCGAGGTCCGCAAGTGGGCCGAGTGGGACCGCTGGATCAGGGAGATCAAGGCGGAGGGCTACGAGGTGAAGGTGATCGCCTTCAACTCCTCGCACGCCCGGCCGGTGCGCTGCCTGCCCGCTCCGCAGTCCCGCGATCGGGCTTACGTGGCCTACTGGCACAAGAAGCTCGGCCGCCGGCCCGACTGGGACAAGTGGCTGCGCCCCCGCGCTTACTGCCGCGCCTGCGACAAGATGGTCGACGCTCTGCAGGTCTTCAAGAAGCCCGGCGACGACATGGGCAGCTACGGCCGCCACGGCCAGTACTACTACCGCTGCCCCAGCTCGGCCTGCCGTCACAGCATCGTCGAGCCGGAGGTCCTGGGCGCCGACAGCATCATCGACTGGAGCACCCCCGGCACCCGGGTCGGTGACCGCTCCGAGCCCCTGGCCGACGCGACCCTGGCCCGCATCCTGGCCGGGCTGCGCAAGTACCGGCCCCAGCCGGTCGCCGAGGCCGAGGACGCGCTGCTCGCCGCTCCGACCGGCCCCGCGCAGCCGGAGCTGGGCTGGGAGCCGTTCATCGTGCCGCTGCGCGGCGGGGGCGACAAGGGGCGCTTCCGGCCGGTGACGGTGCCGCTGACCACGGTGACCGCGAGCGGCAACCACCATGGCCTGGTCACCGCACCGAACGAGCAGATCCAGCGGCTGCTGGTGCCGTACTACACCAACGGCCGGGCCCGGCCCGTCACCGACCCGGTGGGCACCATCACCACCAAGGACCGGTGGTCGCTGATCACCCACCAGCTCCTGGACGGCTGCGAGATCGACCTCGACGACGTCCTGTTCAGGATGCTGACGCCCCGGGAGATCGGCCGGGCCATGGCGTTCGGCCACGACTACGTCGTGCTGGGCTCCGCCAAGGACCAGGTCCGCCAGTACGGCAACGCGGTCACCCCGCCCGTCGCCGAGCTCATCATCTCGGCCCTGGTCGAAGCCGTCACCGGCGAGCCGCTCCGGCGCGACCTCGCGCTCGCGGCCTGACCCGCACCGCCCCGGCCGGGGGCGAAGGCTGCAACCAGCCCTTCGCCCCCGGGCCCACCGGCCTGCGGCGCCGATCCCCGCAGCACCGACCACCCACTTCCGCCGGGGGCGGCCCGCACCGCCGCCCCCGGCCCAGCCCGACAGAACGGAGCACCATGACCCAGCAAGCCCCCGAGGCGGCCGATCTGACCGCCGCCGTCGCCCTGCTCCACTCCCGACTCTCCGGCATGCAGGCCGCGGAGGGATACCTCAACGGCGGCGACACCGCAGGCATCGTCGACGAGTGGTTCACCGAGATCGGGATGCCCCTGCCCGACGTCCCCGAGGACGGCGGGGACAACGACGACCAGGAGGAGCGGTGACCCGGCGCCGGGCCGCCGCCCGGCGAAAGGCGGCGCCCGGCCCACCCCCGGCCACCGAGCGGGCGGTCGCCGATGTCCTGGCCGCCAAGGGATGGCAGCCGGCACCGGCGCCCGAGGACTGCGGCCCGGACGACGAAGGCGACTTCGCGCTGCGCGAAGAGCCGGCAACCGAGGAGCGCCCGTACGACAGCGTCGTGCTGTGGTGCCTCACCGACAACTTCGTCAGCACCCTGGCCGCGATGATCGGGGTGCTGGAGGAGTCCGGCTACACCGCCGAGGACGCCCCGGACGTCGACAGCGTCCGCGTCCGGCCCGCCACCGCCAGTGAGACGAGCGAACGCGAGGCGCTGGCCCGCGAGCGGCTCGCCCCGCTGGCCGCGCTGCTGCTCCCCGAGCCGTCCGCCGGCCCCGACACCCTGTTCTGAGCCGCACCACACCCGTGCCGTGCCGACGGCTGGCCCCGTCGGCACGGTCCCCCTTCGAACCGAGATCCCACCAAGGAGACAAAGTCATGCGCCTGACAACTCAGTTCCGCGCCGCCGAGGAACTCGCCGCCGCCACCGCCAGCCACCTGCCCACCCGGGCAGGCAGGTCCTGGCACCCGGCGCCGGGCGCCGAGCTGGACGGCCTGGCCGCGGCAGGGCTGACCGACGGCACCCGCACCCTGCTGCTCACCACCAGCCCCTGCGGCACGGTCAAGATGGCGGCCTGGCCCGCCGGCTGCGCCCCGCTGAAGGCCGCCGCCGTCCCCGGCCGCCGCGTCCACCCGCGCCATCTCGCCGCAGCCGCGGCCCGCCACCACCTGCCCGCCGCCGACCGGGCGACCCTCGCCGCCGGACCGGGCACCGACGGCTTCGCCCGCCGGCGGGAGCTCCGGTACGAGCTGTGCTCCAGCCCCCTCGCCCCCGAGCGCCGCGCCGTCACCGACACCGAGGCCGGCGACTTCAAGGTCTGCTGGAACCTGGACGGCACCCGGATCACCGCGGCCCCCTCCGGCGACCACGCCGTCGTCGTCCGGGCCGAGCGCCTCCGACTCCCCTACGCCGAGCGCCTGCTGCGCCTGGCCCTGGACGGCCGGTCCGCCGACGACCCCACCGCCGGAGTCTGCGGGGCAGCCGCCCGGCGCCTGGCCGCGGCCTGGCCGCTGCTCCCCACCAACACCCAGGCCGCGGGCACCACCCGGCTCACCTCCCGCACCGGCCTGCCGCACGCGCCGCACGCGGAGATCACGCTCGCCCCGGGCCTGGGCGGCGCCGACAGCGCACGAGTCGACCTGCGCCTGCGCGGCGGCACCGACCTTGCCCTGCTCGCGCTGGCCGCGCTGCGCTGAACACCCCGGGGCGGCGGCCAGCCGGCGCCACCGCCCCGCACCCCCCGCACCAGCGGAACAGCTGGAATCCATGCAGGTCAGGAGGCAAATCCCGCACCCATCATGCCCATGAGCTGATATACTTCTCTAGTTGGTCCGGTTGGCGCCGGACCTCCCCCTTCGAACCGGCCGGGCACCTCGGCGGCAGCCGCCGCCCGGAGTCCCCTCACCATGTGGAGCGCCGATGTCCATCAGTCAGCTCACGCTGTTCGCCCCCGAGAACGCCTTCCCCGAACCTGCGCCCTGCGACACGACCGTCCTGTGCTGGGGGCTCGGCGCGGACTCCACCGCGATCCTGGTCCGCATGCTGGAGGACCCGGTGGCCTTCGGGCTCCGCCCCGACCTCTCGGACTTGATCGTGATCAACGCCGTCACGGGAATGGAGTGGTCCGACAGTGTCGAGCTGGCCGAGCGGTACATCCTCCCGCTGCTGCGCGCCAAGCGCGTCCGGCTGGTCCAGATCGCCCGCGGCGGCCACTCGATCGCCAAGGACGGCATCGAGATCCTGACCGACACCCGCACCCCGACCACGATCCGCACGAGCGGGGAGTGGAGCCTGCTGCTCGACCTGCAGCTGTCCGGCACCATCCCGATGCGCGGGGGCGCCAGGCTGTGCTCCGTGCACAGCAAGGGAGAGCCGCTGGACCTGTGGTTCGAGCTGTACCTCACCGGTAGCTACCGCCACATCATCGGTTTCGAGGCCGGCGAGACCGGGCGGGCCCGCGTCGACACGTCCTACGGCAAGACCGGCCGCAACCCCTGGTATCCGTTGATCAACTGGGGTTGGGATCGACCGAAGCTGCTGTCCTACCTGCGGGAACGCTTCGGTGTGACATGGCCCAAGAGCTACTGCTGGGCCTGTCCGTACCCGACGTCCGCCGGATCGCTGCCGGACCACATGGCCCGCGCCGCACTCTTCCCCGAGCAGATCGTGGAGGCCGCGCTGCTGGAGTACACCGCCCAGGCCCTGAACCCCCTTTTCACGCTCTACGCCAACTCCTCGCTGCGCCAGCAGCTTCACCTGGCCGGCAACACCCGGGCGCTCGACCTCCTGGCCGCCCGCCTGGACGCCGAGCCGTGGAGCGTCTATGAGGTGCGGCGCGTGCTCACCCCGGGCCGCTCCGCATGGTGCCGGAGCTGGCACGGGCCGCGCTGCGCGGCCTGCCTCGCCTACGAGCTGCAGCACGGCGAGCCGCGCCCGCGGTGCAAGGCGTGCCGCGGCCTGCCCAAGCAGTCGTGCACCCGGCGGGTTCCCGGCTGCTACGACCCGCAGCGCAAGGGGACGGTGTGGCGCTCGGTCCGCCGGGTCGGGATGCTCCCCCGGCACCTGGCGAAGGCCTCGCTCGACCGCTTCGCCTCCGTCCCAGGCCGGGAGCTGGCGCACACCGCGAGCGTCGTCGACGGCTACGCCTTCGGTTTCGACCGGGTGGTCACCCTTCAGCGAGGTGAGCACTTCCCCGCGGTCGAGCAGCAGTTCGTCACCGCCCCGGCCAGCGTGCCCAGCAAGGCACGCGATGGCTTCGAGACGGCGTGGAGGTCGGCGCGGGCCGCTGCGCCGTCGGCCCCCGCGCCGGGTGCGGCGCTGCTGCCGGTCGCCTGAAGCGGCGTCGGGCCGGACGGCTCCTCCAGCCGTCCGGCCCGACGCCGTTCGTCAGCTCTCACCCAGGTCGGCGGCCACCGCCTGCTGCACGAGGCTCCCGGTCAGCGTGGCCACGGTCGCGGTGCCGCGCTTGCTCGCGGTGGTCTCCGGCGGGAGGGCGCGCACCACCACGACGTGCACGCGCACGTCGGCGATCTCGAAGTAGGGCGGCCAGAAGCCGGCAGGGCCGTCGCCGTCGACCTTCAGGACGCGGTCGGTGAGGTTGAAGACGACCAGGTAGCCGGTGTGCTTGCCGTGGTCGACCGCGTATTCGTAGACCTGGCGGACGCCCTTCGCGAGGTACTTCAGGTCGTTCTTGAACAGCTTGCCGTCCAGGACGATCGGGTCCCAGGTGTCGAGCTCGCCGACCAGGTCCGGTTCCCCCGAGGCGGAGCGGACCTTCGCGTAGGTGACGTACTCGCCGTCCAGGAACAGGAACTTCTGCAGGTGGTCGTTGTAGAGCTCCTCGCCGGTGGTGGTGCGGGTCAGGTACTCGACATGGAGTGCGTCCCGCTCGAAGGTCTCGGTGACGTAGAGGTAGCGGCGCAGAGCGTGGGTCACGCTGCTGCGGCGCTGCAGCTGCTCCAGGAGCCAGACGAACAGGGGGGTGAAGGCGTCGTTGGCCATCTGCCGGATCCAGGTGTCGATGTCTCCGCCCGTGCGGCCGAAGATGTCGACGGCCTTGTTCTCGGCCTCGTCGGCGCGCAGGCTGCTCAGCAGCTCCCAGCCGAGCAGCGCCCGGCCCTCTTCCGTGGCCGTCGGCCAGACGACGCCGAGTTCGTCCTCGCACTCCCGGAGCCACTGGTCCACCGGCGGCGGTTCCTCGATCCGGCGGGCTTCGTCGAGGATGCCGACCAGGGCCGGCTGCTTGCGAATCCAGGCTGCCGCGTACTGCACCTCCTGGCCGAAGTTCTGGCGCCTGGCCTGGGTGACCAGGTTGTGACGCTGGATGAGGCCGTTCTGGAGGTTCTCGTTGAGGCGCATCGCGTTGTCCTTCCACCGACTTCGACCCGACGAGAATGGCAGAAGTCCGAGCCGTTCGATCACGGCAGGTCAGAGCCCTGACGGGAGGCGCGAAGGGGGTGGCGGGCGCGGTTCCGGCGACGGTGTGCAGAAACAACGAGTACCGATCATGGTTTTAGTGCGATACCGTTGTCTTGTTGCCACCTGATCGGGCCGGCCCCACCCGCTACTTCACCGAGGACTTCGACATGATCCCCGCCAACCGCACCACCGCCGACACCCCCCGGGCCGCATCCCTCATGGGCGTCAGCACGGGTACCTTCACCAACACCCGCCGCTGGGAGAAGCTCCGCGCCCAGCCGATCAGCCGGCCCGGCGCCAAGACCCGCTTCTGGGACGAGGAGCAGCTGCTCGCCGCGGTCGAGGAGCGCGAGATCCCGCTGATCACGCCGGCGAACCCCGACGAGGTGTACAACCTGGCAGTCGAGGACGAGTCGGTACTGGAGCTGCTGCGCGACTTCCTCACCGGCTACCTCACCGGCTCGGGCAGCTCGGCCCCGGTGGCCGACGGCGCCCGGATCGCGCCGGCCGCGGACACGGGCTTCGACCGGGTCGAGGTGTTCAGCGTCTTCGCCGCCGACGAGGTGCCCGAAGCCGCGGAGGACGCGGTCGTCGACGTGAACGTCAAGCTGGTCGCGTACAACGAGAAGGGCGCCTGGCCGTTGAACGCCCAGCTGCGCCTGGAGTTCACCGGCGGCCGTTGGGTCGTCGCCGCCCTGGCGCGCGAGGACGAGGACGACCTGTTCGACCTCGAGGAGGCCTACCTCCTGGTGCCGGAGGACCGCCGGCCCACCATCTCGACCTGGCGGACCTACGCCACCTCCACCAACCGGAAGAGCGCGAGGCTCACCTCCATCCCGGAGGCCGACACGGTGGTCCACGGCGTGAAGCACTGGAAGCGCTCGACCATCACCAATTGGGACCAGCACGAGCGGTTCCTCCTCGGAGAGGCAAAGGCCGGAGGCCGGCCCGTGGGTGTCGTCGAGACCGCGCCCCGCCCCCGAACCGCGCCCCGGCACGTGCTGGCGGCCGAGCGCCGGGCCAAGGTGCAGAAGATGTTGGCCGAGGACCCGAATGTGTCGCCCGCAGCGGTCGGTGAGGCGCTCGGCGTCAGTGCCGAGCGGGGCCGGCAGCTGCTCAACGAGGTCAAGGGCGGCTCGGGCCAGTGATTCCTTGATGCCCCGTCAAGGGTGGGCATCAAGGAATCCGCCGTCGCCGACAGGCCGTCAAGGCACCGCCGACTACGCCTTGACGTGCGACGTTATCGAATCGTGCCCTACGCCCGTACCTCCATCAAGGGGTGCGTCAAGGAGTCCGGGGTTGTCTGTGCCGACCGCACACGCGCCTGAGATTCGAGAAGGGGCCCGGCGTGATCGCCACCACCGAGAGCCACAACGGACACAACTTCGACCGGCAGGCTCTGGCCCTGCTCTTCCAGCACCGCCTGGTCACATCGGAGCAGCTGCGGGAGTTGCTCGGCCCGTTCAAGAACCCGAACTGGGCCAACAAGCGCCTGGCCGGCCTGCACAGGAAGGGCCTGACCGACTACGTCACCAAGCCGGTCTTCGGGGGCGGCCGACTGCGGACCTGGTTCCTGACCGATGCCGGCCGGGAGGTTGCGGGCGAGTTCAAGGAGCTGAGGAACATGAGCAGTCCGCCGCCGAAGCTCGACGCGGACCGGGCGCTGCTCAACTCCGACCACACGCTGGACGTCGTCAGGACGCACGTGGAGTTCGTCCGGGACGCCCGTCGCCGCGGCGACGAGTACGGACCGCGCGACTGGGTGCCGGAGATCTACCACCGGCTCTCCGAGGCACGGCGGGACGCCCTGATGCCGGATGCCGTGATGCGCTACACCGCCACCACGGTCGAGGGCCGGGTGCACCTGCGCGCGTTCGTCGAGCTGGACCGGTGCACGGAGGTGAGCGAGCAGCTGACCTCGAAGCTCACCGCCTACGCCCGCTTCTACGAGCTCACCCCGATCCCGCTGCGCCTGCGCGGCACTACCGAGGCCCAGGGCGCCCCGCCGGCCTGGCAGGACTTCTACCCTCTCTTCCCCCGGCTGCTGTTCGTCCTGACCAACGGCTCGGAGACCACGATGCGCAACCGGATCGAGGACCTGCAGCTGGCCGCCGGGGACAACGCCCGGGTGGTCAACCTGCTGCGCAACGTCCCGGCCGGGGCGGCGACGCTCCGGGACATCGAGGAGCACGGTCCGTCGGCGCCCGTGTGGAGCCCGCTGGCCGACGCCGAGCGCCCCCGGTGCGGTTGGGCCGACCTGTAACGACTGCCGAAGGAGGCTTGTATGCCACGGTTCACCAGCATCGGCTACGCCACCGCGGCATTGTCCGACGGCGGTATCCGGTACTACCTCGTCCACGGAGAGTGCGCCGACGTCGTCTTCGTGACCCCGGGCGAGGCCGACAGCGTTCAGCTCTTCGGCTCCCCGTGGCCGATCCGCCGGACCGAGTTCACCACCATCACCGTACGTCCGGGCGAAGCCGGACCGACCGAAGGAGACCCCGATGCTCGCGCTGCAGATTGACCCGGCCGGTCCGGTTGTCGAGATCGAGCTGCCCGACGATCCGGCTCTGCGCCAGCGGGTCCTGGCCACCCGCCTCGGCGGGAGCCCGGATCGGGGTGTCTACCACCGGCAGGCGCTGATGTGGCTGCACGGCAACGCGATCGGCGAGGGCCTGCCGCCGAACGTGGTGGCCACCGCGCTGGCCAGCGCTTGGCGCGGGATGGACATCGGGGCCAGCTACTTCCTCCACGGCCGGGTCATCGTCACCGGCGCCGTGGACGGCCACGCCGACTGGCTGGAGGAGGACCTGGCCGGCCAGGTCCGGGAGGTGGACCAGGTGGTCGCCGAATGTGCGCGGGCCTGGGCCACCACGCCCCCGGCGTCCAACGAGGCGGCCTGGGCGGAGATCGTCCGCGCCGTTCTGGCGCCCCAGCCGCTCTGACTGCGGACCAGGCCGGAACCGGCGGCCGGTAGAAACGGAACGACAGAGGCCTGGGTGGACTCCCCAATTGGGGAGTCCACCCAGTTGGGCTGGCGGTCTCAGCGGGGCGGCTCGGCCAGCCCGGTGGTCGAGGGATCGAGGTGGGACGGTTCTTCGCTGGCGAAAAGGGCCGCGCGCAGCCACTGGGCCGAGGTGAGCGTGCCGTTCACCTTCGGCCAGTGGGCCCAGTGGACGGGTGAGCTGCGCGACTCGCATGCGGGTTCGGGGTCGGGGACGTCGAGGGGGTGCCCGTCCCGCAGGAGCTCGGCCAGCGGGTGGAGGGGGACCCAATCCGCTTCCTGGTCGGGCGGTATGAGCCAGACGGTCTGTGCGACGCGGGTGTCGTGGAGCACCGGCCCGATCCGGTGGGCGCTCGGTCCGTGGAGCGCGGACTCGAGCAGGGGGAGCCCAATTCCGGAGGGCAGGGAGATCGCGTTCCAGCGCACGCCGGTGGGCATCGGGACCAGGTGGTCCGGTTCGGCCAGCCACCGAAGGAAAGTACGGTCTCGCCGCGGCGTGCCTAGGACGCTGGCCAGCCAGATACCGGGTGGCATGGCGGCGGCCTGGGCGTGGTCGGGGTGCCGGCGCGGGCGGGGAAGGTCCACCGGGCTACCGCCGGGCGGGGGTGGTGAGCACGGTGTACTTGTCGACCGTCTCGAAGGACTGCACGGGGATGACGACGGTGGTCCCCTGCGCGTTCAGGTGCAGTATCCGTCCTCCGCCTGGCCGCCAGAGCATGTTGGTGACCTCGCACGGCCAGCCGTCGACGCTGATCCAGGACCCGATGGTGACTTCCTGCTGGCCGACGGGGCGGGGGGTGAGCAGGGTCCGGCCGTCGGAGAGTCGGAAGCCACTGGGCAGCTTCTCGGCGACGTTGGCCATGGTGGGTCTGGGCGGGGCCATCACGATTCCGTTCGGTTCGGTTCGGCGCGAGCGACGGGGAGCGGGCACTGCGCCCAGACGGCCTTGCCGACGGGCAGGGGGTGCCAGCCCCAGCGGTCTTGGGTGATGCTGTGGACGAGGCCGAGTCCGAGTCCGCCTTCCTCCTGGCCGGGCTCGGTGGTGTCGAGCATCGGTCCGTCCGGGCTGGGGTCGGTGACGACGATCAGGACGTCGTCACCGTCCAGCATCAGCAGCAGGCCCATGTCCACCGGCTGGCCGGGGGGCGTGGCGTGCTTGAGGACGTTGGTGACCATCTCGGTGACCACCACGGCGACGTCGGCGAGGGCGCGCGGGTCGGCCGGCCGCCCCTGGGAGGCCCGGGCCTTGCGGCAGTAGTCGACGGTGCGCCTGCGCAGCTGGGGGACGTGCTCGTGGGACAGCTTCTCCACCTGGTGCTTCCAGGGGGCGGGGGCGCAGTCGGTCTGTTCCTTGAGCGGGGCGGGCGACGTCACGGCGCCTCCTTGTGGTGCGGCCACCCGGCGAAGGCGGCGAAGTGGTCGGCTGTGGCGGGCGGCCGGGGGGAACGTGGCGGGCGGGGGGCCAGCTCCGCGGGGGCTTCCGCGAACAGGGCGCGGAAGGAGTGGTGGAGGGCAGTGGCCAGGGTTCCGGCGTAGGTGAGATCGCCGCTTCCGTCGGGCGCGTGGTGCCAGCGGGACTTGCGGGCGTCGCTGCCGGGGGCGGGGCACGGCAGGACCGTGTCGTTGTCGGCGGTCAGGTGCGCGGTCAGCGTCGTGCCCCAGGGCCACGGTCCGCGGGGGGTGTCGAAGACTCCGGACAGGAGGCGCTCCCAGCTGACCGTCAGGCGCGGCACCCAGAAGAGGATGTTGGTCTCGGTGAGCAGGGTGGGGCCGGGCGCGGCGTTGGCGGCGCCGAGCGCCTGGAGGGCTCCGTCGCCGAGGCGGATGTCGGTGCTGATGACGTGCCAGGAGCTGCCCGGCGCGATGCGCAAGGGTGCCAGGCGGTGCGGGAGGCGCCAGGCGGCCAGGCAGGCGGCCGGGTCGGCGCTGGTGCGGGCCAGCCAGTCCCGGCCCTTGGCCTCCGAGGCGGGGGTGGCGGGCAGTATCGGGAGGGGGTCGGCTTCGTGGTGGGAGCGGTCGGCCGGTGCGCGCGGCGCGGTGGGCGGTTCCAACAGAGCGGTGATGTCGTTCATCGGGCTCCAGCCACGTCGTGTGGGCTGCCGGGAGGGCAGGTCGGCGCAGGCGGACATCGCCTAAAGCGATCATCCGGTCACCTTGAGCTAGCACCCTCCACTGTGCTCGCTAATTAGCGAGTCGTCAATATCGCGATTCGCTAATTAGCGCCCTATGGTTGGCTCACAGGCCGCCCAGCGGCAGAATGTGACTCACCGTCACCCTGAATGTCGTCACTGCCGGTTGACACGTCACACTGATCGGGCACCGCGACCAGGAGGAGCAGCAGAGACCGTGGCCACCACCAGCAGCGAGCAGGACTACCGGCGGATGCGCGTCGGCGGAATCCTCCGCCGACTTCGCGAGCAGAGCGGCATGACCCTGGACGTCGCCTCCGCAGCGGCCGGCATCAAGATCGACCGCCTCAGCCGCCTGGAACGGGGAGCGGTGAGGATCGACGTCCCCGTAGTCCGGGCACTGCTCGACGTGTACGGCGTTGACGACCGCAAGGCCCGCGCGGCGCTGGAGGAGACCGTCCGCAGCCTGACCGCGCCGACCTGGTGGCAGTCCTACACCCGGTCGCTGCACATCGCCCTGAAGAATCTGCTGGGGCTGGAGGAGACCGCCGGCTCCGTGTGGACGTGGCAGCCGCTGCTGATCCCCGGGCGCCTCCAGGCCGAGGAGTACTCGCGGGCCCTTCTTCACGCCGGGATCGGTATCGTCCACGACGGCCTCGAGCAGGCCGAGACGCTGGTGCAGGTCCGCCAGGAGCGCCAGCGCCGGGTCACCACCCCGCTGACCGCGGTGATCGGGGAGGCCGCGCTGCGCACTCCGATTGGGGGCGCCGAGGTGATGCGCACGCAGATCCGGCACCTGCTCGCCCAGGACCCCCACCTTGTCACCCTGCTCGTCCTGCCGTCGGAGCGCGGTGCGCACGTCGGTCTCGACAGCGCCTTCTCCGTACTCGACTTCCCGGACGGGGCCCGGGTGGCCACCGTCGAGACGCTCGCCACGACCCTCTACCTGGACGACGAGGCGTCCTTGGACACCTACGCCAAGGCGATGGTCCAAATCACCGATCTCGCGCTCGACCCGAGCACGTCGCGGAAGTTCCTCGAACAGCTCGTACACGCTGCCTGAACCGCCCGGCTCCACTTCGAAAGGACCGCCATGTCCAGCACCACCCCTCGTCAGGTTCCGGACGAGTGGACCAAGAGCTCCTACAGCGGCCAGACCGGAGACTGCGTCCGCTGGCGTCGGGCGCGCACCAAGCCCGGCCACGTCGAGGTCGGTGACTGGAAGGACCCCGACGGGCCGACGCTGACGCTGCCCGGAGAGCAGTGGCAGGCCTTCGTGGACTTCGCGAAGACATTCGAGGTGTAGCCGCGGCAGCAAGAGACGGACAACAGGGCGGGGCCGAGTCGATGCGACCCGGCCCCGCCTTCCGTTTCCCACGACGCGCCTTGAGCCCGGCGGCGTCCGGGGGCCGGTGGCGGTACGCGCCGAAGGCCTCCCGCGGCCAGCCGTGGGCATGAGCATCCGTCATCTCCTTGCTGCGCATGTACCCGCCCAGACAACCGCCCCTCGGAAGGCCGAGTCGAGGTCAGATCACCGGACACATCGGGACCGGCGGCGGAATACTGGTGCGCTGTCGAAGCGGCATCAGAGGAACAGGGAGGTTCGGTGACCGGGGCCCAAGCGGAGGTGGGCAACCCCGCGTTCGTCGCGGCCAGGATCGCGCTCGAGCTCAAGACCCAGCAGGACTTCGTCGACGCCTTCGAGGCCCACGCCCGGGAGAAGGGCATCCGGGTCGGCATCTCGATCCGGCAGGTGCGGCGGTGGGAGTCGCCGACGCCCGGCTGGCCGAACCGGGACGCCCGCAAAGTCCTGGAGTCGATGTTCGACTCCCCACTGGAGGACCTCGGCTTCGTCCCCCTTGGCCGCCCGCCGGGGCGCCGGCCCGACACGAGCAGAAGCGTGACGCCCTCCCTCTACTGCCCGCCCGACATCGGCCTCGTACCTCCGGACCGGCCGGACCGCCTGCTGCCGCACCTTCGAGCCGCGCTGGACGACGCGGGCCGCACCGACAGCGTCCTCGGCCCCCGCGTGGCTCTCCCCCAGGCCCTGGCCATCGTCGGCTCCGTCGAGCGAGCCGCCCGCGAGGCTTCCGGGAGTGCGCGCCGGGACCTCCTGGTGCTGGGCGCCCGGGCGGCCGAGTTCACTGCCTGGCTGCACCGCGACTCCGGAGCCGGCCCGGTGCCCACCGCGTACTGGCACGACCGGGCGATCGAGCTGGCCACCATGGCCGGCGAAGGGCCGCTCCACGGCTACGTCCTGCTGCGCAAAGCCCAGGCCGCCGACGGCGACCCCGCCCGGATGCGGGATCTCGCCCACGCCGCCCACGCCGGGCCGTGGTCCCTGCCGCCGCGGCCCCGGGCGGAGGCTCTCCAGCACGAGGCCCGCGCGCTGGCCCTCACCGGAGTTCGGGGAAAGGCGATCGACCGGCTCCTCGACCAGGCCCTCGAAGCCGTCGAAGCGGCACCTCCGCCCACCGGCCCGGCCACCTGCACCGGTCCCTTGGGCGAGGGCTACACCCTGGAACGGCTGATGGTGCAGAGCGCGCTCTGCTACCGGGAGGCCGAACAACCGGCCCGCTCCGTCGACCTGTTCCGCCGCCACCTGGCCACCGGCCGGTTCGCCCCTCGGGACCGTGCCTTCTTCACCGCCGCCATGTCCGGCGCCCTGGCGGCCACCGGCGAGCCGGACCAAGCTGCAGACGCCGCACTGGCCGCGCTCGGAATCGCCTCCGGTGCGGGCTTCGGACAGGCCCTCGCCGAACTGCAGCGCACCAAGGCCGCGCTCACCCCCCACGCCCGGCGCCCGACCGTACGCCAGCTGCTCCACGCTCTGCGCGAAGCCCAGCTCCCGGCTCCGGCTCGCACGTAGCGGTGCTCAATGGATCCATCAGCTCCTGCAGACGCAAAACTGCTGTCAGCGCCCAGGGAGGCGCTCTGACCAACCCCCAGCAGGGAACCCCCCAAGGCCAGCCGTTCGGAGTAGCACGGCGTGACGTGAGCACGCGCGTCGCGTTTGCACCCCGTCCAGCCACTGAGCCGAAAGGGTGCCCCATGCGCCGCTCCGCCGTTGCCCTGCTCACAGCAGCCCTGCTCGCAGCCACGCCCACCGCGACCGCGGCCCCCCGCGGCCAGATCCAGGAGCAGCAGATCTCCCTCTCCGCCAGCGCCCCGGACGGCTCGGTGCACGGCATCGCCCGGCTGTACGTCCAGAAGGAGCGCAGCGGCTACCGCGTGAAGGGCTACGTCGAGGCGATCTCGGGCTGCGTCGAACTCAAGGCGGTCAACATGCACTTGGGCTCGTACCTGGGCGGGGACCAGATCACGAAGACGTGCAAGCCCGACGTCGAGGAACCAGTCAATGCCTGGACCGGCCACACCGACATCGTGCTGTCGGCGATCGTGGACGGTGGCCCGGACTGGGACTCCTCGATCGTGACCCTCACCGGGAAGTGAGCGCAGTGCCCCCGGGCACTTCCAAGGGATGCCTGCGGAGGGAGTGAGTTGGGCAGCCGCCGAAGCCACCACAAGACGGTCGGGCGGCGGGCTGCCGGCCCTGGTTGTCGAGGTGGCCGCGGGCGGTCAGGCGTCGGGGTCGACTTCGGGGTGCGTGAACCGCACGGGCTTGCCCAGCGACCGGGCGTAGGCGATTTCGGCTCGGGTGCTGTCTCCGATGTAGTCGCCGACCACGAGCACCTCGTCAGCGAGCCGGATCTTCGCTCGGTGGAGATCGTCGAGTCGAACCTTCAGCGCCTCGGCCTCGACAGGATCGGACCACGGTTCGTGCGGCGACTTCATGTCACAGCCAGGCTTGACGACGATCTTTCCGGCTTTGGTCTCCCGCAGATCGGCCTCGGTCATCTCGGTCATGAAGCGGGTGGAGCCGCAGATCACGACGATACGCGGGAGGCTCAACAGCTTCTTCGCGTCGGCGAGCTTCTCCTCGGGGGTGAGCAGTTGCGGGTCTGACACTGGTTCCTCCCGTTGGTGTGGTCCAAGGGGTGCCTGCGGAGACGAGAACGAGGCGTCCCGCAGATCGGGCCGTCCGGTCACGGCGCAGTGAGGAATGCCCTGACCTTCTCGATCACCTCCCCCTGCCACGCCTGCGTCTGCGGGTCGAGGTACTGCGGGTCGTCATGGACCGCGAAGCCGTGCTGCGCGCCGTCCAGCTCGATCAACTCGGCGCCCCCACCGAACGCGGAGAGGTAGTGGCGGGAGGACTCCACCGGCACGAACGTGTCCTTGGTACCGTGCACCAGCAATGTGGGGGCGAGGATGTGCGGGAGGATCGCCGCCGGGTCGAGGTAGTGGACTTCGTTGAGGAGGGCCCGGCCGAGCCCGAAGGGGCTGCGCTCGGTGAAGCCCCGGCCCTCGAGCTCCCAGGCGGAGCCCTCGTCCAGGTAGTCGGCGTCGTCGATGTACGGCCGGCTGGTGATGTAGCGCTGCCGGTAGTCCAGCCTCGGGTTGAGCAGGACCAGCTTGTCCACCGTCGCCGGGTAGTTGGCGGCGACCAGGGCGGCGGCCCCGCCGGAGAAGGACGCGGCGATGACATGGACCGGCCGGTCCACCGGTGACCCGGATTCGACGCGCAGGTGGTCGGCGGCAGCGCGGATGTCGTTGGCGACGCCCGCCATGGTGATGTCCTGCTCGCGGCCGTCGCTGCTGCCGTGGGCCCGCAAGTCGAAGCGCAGGCTCTCGACCCGGGAGGCAGCCAGGGCGGCGGCGAGCCGGGTGAAGAAGCTGCCTTCCTCGCGGGTGACGCCCGCCCCGTGGACCAGGACCGCCAGTGCCTGGGGGCGTTCGGCGGTGGCGACGGTGCCGCTCAGCCGCGTGCCATCGAAGGACCGGAACTCCGTATCGCGATCAGCCATGCACTGATGGTAGCCACGGCTGGGCAAGCGGATGCCCGCCTCGGAGAGATGCGGTCTCTCCGGGGCGGGCCGCAGGGTGGCAAGCGCTGGTAGCGGGCGTTCGCGGCGCGCGGCCGGCCCGGTTCGCACTCACCCGGCGAGGGACTGGCGGAGGCTCTCCAGGCAGTCCGGGCACATCGTCGGTTCCGGCGCGGTGCCGGTTCCCGGCCTGCCGCACGGTCCGCCGCCCAGGCCGTCCGGGCCGGGCGCCTGGCAGCGCCAAGTGGTCGGGGCGGGCTGCGGTGCGGTGCGGCGCTGGCGAGCGGGCCGGACGACCTGGTCGAGGGCGGCAGTCTCCTTCTCCAAGTGCTCCTGGGCGCGGCGGGCCTGGCGCTCGGCTGCTCGCAGCCCGCAAGCGCGGCACTCCTCACCGGAGCCGAGGAGCAGCCCGCGTTCGCAGTCCGGCCGCTCGCACTCGCGGCTGGAGAGGATCGTGGCGAGGTATCCGACCGGCCCTCGGATCTCCCCGGCCTGGATCCTCTCGGGAACCCCGGCCCGCCACCAGCCGGCGTTGATCCGGGCAAGGGCGTGTTCGGGGGTGCGGCCCGCAGAGAGCAGGTCCCGGACGGCCCGGCGCAGCGGCGGGACCTTGATGGCCGGGTGCTTGCTGACGCCGAGGGCGTCGACCATCGCGAAGACTTCCTCTTCCCGGGGGACGGGCTTGGAGGCGGTGGTGCGGATCGTCTTGGTGCGGGGCTTGGTGGTCTTGGTCGCGGCTGTGCCGCTGCTCGGGTTCGGCTGGGGGCGCGAGCGTGCGCCGCGGGCCGCGCGCGGCAAACCACCTGTACCTGCCCTACGGGCGTCCGGAAGGGGCTCGCTGCGACTGTTCTCACTACTGCTCTTAATGATGTCCGCGTGGTGTCCCCACCCAAGTCCGTCTGGTGACGCCACCCCTGTCCGCGTGGTGTCCCCACCCATGTCCGCCTGGTGACGCCACCCCCCGGTGAAGGCGGCGAGCTCGCGGTCGTCGCGGGCAGCGGCACGGGCCCGCCAGAGCCGGGCGTCGAGGAGGAAGTAGGAGGAGGCGACGCGACCGCCGCCCTCCTGTGCGGGGAGGAAGTTGTCCTGCATGACGAGGAGTCCGTCGGCCCGCATCTGGGCCAGGACGTCGGTGACGGCGGTCCGGGAAAGGCCGGTGCAGGCCATCAGCTCCTTCACGGTGGGCGGCCGGTCGGTGATCGCACGGTTGTGGATGTTCACGAAGGTGGCGATCGCGGCGTAGACGGACTTGTAGTTCGGCGAACGCTCGCCGGTGCGGGCGATGCGGGCGTCGAGCCGGACGTAGTCGATGCCCGGTGCGCGCTGGACGCGGGGCACCGGCCGGCCGTCGGGGCCGAGAACGGGAGTGGACGTCGGAGCGGCGGCCCGCTGCAGGAGTTGCTGGGCCCAGCGCTCGCGGTCGAGGAGCTGGTACAGGTTGGCGTCGGCCACTGCCTCGTTGCCGGGAGCGGTCTGGGGGTGGACTGCCAGGATCTGGCGGTCCACCAGGTCGGCGGTGGCCCGGTCGAGGGTCTTGACCGAGCGGCCCATGCAGGCGGCGACGGTCTTGCGGTACGGGAGGAGGGCGTAGCGGGCTTCCGCGGACCAGGCCGCCACGGACTCGGTAGTGAGGGTGATGCGTTCTTCGATCCCGGCGAAGGAGGACAGTGCCATGTACGCCGCCTTGGTGGTGGGCGCGCAGTCGCCGTCCCGGGCGAGACGGGCGTCGAACTCGATCCAGTCGAGGCCCTCGCAGACGAGGCAGCCGTCCGGGCCGGTGGAGAGCCCGGTGAAGAAGGTGGTCACCGGGTCACCGCCTGCTGGCCGCGGGCGGAGGTGTAGACGCTGTCACGGTCGGGGTCCCAGGCGCCCCGGTGGGCTTGAGGGAAGAGGAAGTAGCCGTACGGGTCGTCGATCGGCTGGGCGTCGTCGGCCGGCTGCCCGGACCGGATGTCGGTGAGAGCGGCATGGACAGTGCGGGCGACGAGCAGCCACGCCTCCTGGGTGAACGGGTGGGCAGGGCCGAACTCGATGGTGGCGTCATCGGCGAGGAAGCCCGCCCAGGTCCGGGCGATCGCGGTGCGGCCCTCGGCGAGGGCGACGCTGACGGCCGCGTAGTCCTGCCGGTACCAGCGCGGTGGTACCGGCGGCTCGGAGGGCTTCGGCGGGAGCGGCGCCGGTGTGGCAGGTCCCGGGGTCGGTGTGGCGAGGCGGAGCGGGCCGGTGGCCGCGGTTCGGCGGCGGTGCAGCGCGCGGATCACTCGGGTGGCGAGGAGCAGCGGCCAGGAGACGGTCAGCGCCACCGCGGCGGCGACGGCCGCCAGGACGGCGGCGGGTCCCGCGGGGCGCCAGGTGCCGCCGATTCCGGTGAGCGCGATGTAGAAGGCGCCGGCCGGGAGGTAGGCGGTTGCAGCGACTGCGGCCAGGCAGCCGGGGTCGCCGGGCAGCAGGGTCGGCAGCAGGTCCATCGGGGGCTCCTCGGGCTGTGGTGAATCAGTGCCCGAGGTAACCCCGCACTCCTGGACGGACCCCTTGACGATCAAGGTGCAGCAGATAACGACTGCGCAACGCCGCCGATCAACAGGTGGATCACTCCTGTATGGCATGCACCCGACGCATGGCTGCGGAGTTGGACCGGTTCGCCGGAGCGGCTTCCGCAAAGCGGTTGTGCGCGCTTGCGTATGCGGGAGAGGGGCCTTTGCGGGTGACCGGCCCTTTGCGGGTGCGGGTGACCGGCCCTTTGCGGGTGCGGGCACCGTCCCGCAACCGCAACCGCAAAGAGAGGGAGCCGGACGGCGCGCCCGCACTAGGTGCGTGCGTACTGCGGGGCGTCGCAACTCCGAACGCCACACCCGCGTCGCGGGCGGACTACCGGGCCAGCGGAGCGGGAACCGCGACGGGGAACGCCGATGAGCCGACACCCGGCGGCGGGCTACCGACCCCGCCCGTGCTTGCGCTGCGCAGCGGCTCCGCGACTCCCGAGTGGAGCGGATCAGCCGTGCCGGGTGCCGGGGACGGCATCAAGGAATCCGTGCGGTCCCGGGGCGGGTGTCAAGGAATCCGGACCCGCCTGGACGCCCCATCAAGGTGCCCGCCCGGGGGTCGGGGTGGCCGTCAAGGAATCCCCGCCCTCACAGGTGCGGGGCCGGCGGCTCACCTTGATACCGCCCGCCGCCAGACTCCGGGGCTCCTTGATGGGTCATCAAGGAGCCGCTGCCATTCCTTGACGCCCCACCAAATCAGCAGGTCAGAGCTTTGATCGGGCCCGTTGCGCAGTCGTTACCGGGCGGGCTTCGATCATCAAGGAGTCCGTCAAGGAGTGCGGGGTTTCCTCCGTCGACAGCAATCGCTGACGACCTAGGAGCCCTGAGTGAATCGCCTTTCCGCCCGGCGCAACCGCGCACCCGATACCCCCTCGCCGATCGCCTCCGGCACCGACCTGCACCGCTCCCGCGCCCGGACCGTCCTCGTACGCGGCGGCATCTGGGCCGCGCTCGCCGCCGGACCCCTGGCCCTCGCCCTCGCGATCGCCGTCCCGCAGACGGCCCGGAGCAACACCTCGGAGCAGGCCACCGCCCCGATCGTGATCGCCCCACCGGTCGGCTACGCCGAGAACTTCGTCGACCTGTGGCTGCGCTCCACCGATGCGGACACCGACGCCGCGGCGCTGCGCGCGATGGCCCCCGGGGTCGACCTGCCGAAGTCGACCTCCGCCTTGCGGTCCTCCGTCGTCAAGACGGTCGCGGTGCGCAGCACACCGATGGGCGGGCGGACGTGGCAGGTGACGGTTGCGGCCACGGTGGTCATGCCGCCCGCTTCCACGCAAGGCGCGAAGTCCCCGCAAGGCACGACGCAAAGCTCCACGCAAGCGCCCGCGGCGGGCTCTGACGTCCCGCAAGCCGGCGGAGCGGGCGGTGTGCGGGTGGTGCGGTACTTCGCGGTCCAGGTGTCGATGGTCCGCTCGGACGCCTCCGGCGGTGCGCCCGACTCTCTGGTGGTGACGGGCGCGCCGGCTCAGGTGGCGGCGCCGGACTCGCTGACCGAGACGGACCCGGCGACGCGGACCTACGGATCACAGGTCATGGACGGGCCGCTGCGCGAGACGGTGACCGGCTACCTGACGGCCTACCTGAGCGGGGTGGGGGACAGCTCCCGCTACCTCGCACCCACGGCGAAGATCCCAACCCCCGGCGCGGCCTACTCGAAGGTCTCGCTGAAGACGCTGACGGCTTCCACCACGGTGCCGACCGCACCGGCGGACGGGGCGGTGCTGGAGGTGCTGGCCGACGTCGTCGCGTCGGACACCGCCGGTGAGTGGCCGCTGTCCTACCCGCTGCGGCTGACCGCCCGGGCCGGGCGGTGGGAGATCGCCGCGCTCGCCCCCGCCGGCACCGCCTCTTCTTCCTCCGGCGCCGCGGCGCCGACCTCCACCACCACGAACGGGGCGTCCCGATGAACACCACCACCCTCGCAGGGCCGATCCAGAACTTCGGTAACTCCTGGGCGAACACGCTGCTCGACTGGACGGCAGCCGGCCTGATGATCGCCCTGACCGGCATCGTGATCATCTACGCGATCCGGAAGATGAGCGTCAAGGCGGCGATCGGCGGGGCCATCGGCCTGGTCATCTGCTGGAGCCTGTTCACCGGCCGGTACACGATCTCGAACATCTTCCAGACCGAGTACAGCGAGAACAAGGCGCCGAGCGTGCCGAAGGTCCAGGGCGCAGGCCAGCTGCCGCGTGAGCTCCCGGTCGCCTTCACCGGCCAGCTGGGCCAGTCGTGAGCAGCGCCGCGCGTCCCAGGATCGGCCGCTCCTACACCAAGGCCCGCAGGCACCCGTGGGTTTTGGGCAAGATCGGCGACTGGCGCATCCCGATGGGGCCCTACACACCACCCCAGCTGGTGGTGGCCGCCGTCGGCGCCTTCCTGCTGATCCGCACCGTCACCTGGTGGGCGCCAGTTCTCGGCCCCCTGCCGGTGGTGGTGTGGGCGGTGGCGATCTGGGCCGCGCGGCACTCACGGATCGCCGGCCGCTCGCCGTTCCTGGTCGCGGCGGACGCCGCCTCCCTGCTCATCACTCCTCGCGGCGGCCGGATCGCCGGCCGCGCGGTACGGCCGATGCGGCCGGTGGTGATGACCGGCTGCTTCACCGTCGAGGACGCCCCGGGCGACGAGCCAGCCGCAGAGGCCCCCGCCGTGCGCGAGGACCTGCGGCCCGAGCCGGAGTTCCGCTCCCTGAGCATCTTCGAGCCCCGCACCCAGGACCCGCTCCCCGCTCCGCCCCCCGCCGCCCCGGCTACGGGGCCGGCCCTCACCCCCCTGCAGCAGATGCTCGCCGCGGCCTCGGCCGCGCACTCCCAGAAAGGGGAGCCGTCGTGAAGGCGTCGATCCGTCACATCTCCGGGAACCTCCTGTTCTCCACCACCGGCACCGTCTGGGCCTTCTGGCGGGTCACCCCGATCGGCTCGCGCTACGCGAGCGACCTCGAGCGCCAGGACGTCCTGCGCCGGGTCACCTCCCTGGTCCGCTCCCTTTCCGGCACCGCCCGCCTGTACAGCCTGTGCGCCCGGGTGGAGGCGAGCGAGGTCGCCGCCCGGATCGCCGAAGGCATCGACCTGGACACCAACCCCGGCGCGCTGGAGAGCGCCCGCGCCGCCGAGTACCTGCTGGCCGACCGCGAGATGCACCGCCGGACGGTCTGGCTGGCGGTGCCGCTTCAGGCGCCCGGCCGGGCGGCGCAGCTCGCCCAGGCCCGCGGGTCGGCGTGGGCGATGTTCGGCGAGCAGGCCGGTCTGCCCGCCTCCCCGGTTCCGGTCGCCGATGTGCAGCTATATAGGGGACTGGCCCGGCAGACCGAGACCGGGTTCGGCGGCGGCCTGCAGATGCGCCCCGCCCGGCCGGCGGAGATCGTGTGGATCCACCAGCACGCGGTCCACCGCGGCATGACGGAGCCGCTGCTCGCGGAGGCCGAGACCAGCACGCGCTACGGCGGACGGATCGTCGGTGCCCAACTGCGCAGCCCCGGCTACGCGAGCCTGGGCCAGGTGCGGCTACTGGAGGGTGGCCAAGACGCCGCCGCCCGGAGGGAGCGCGAGGAAGGCGGCCTCCGCGGCTGGTTCGGCCGCCGGATCGACGGCAGCGCCCTGTCGAAGCTCTGGCTGCAGGTCGAGACGGAGGAGCAGACCGGCTGGCAGGCGCACCTCGCGCTGGAGGAGATCCCGGAGGCGGTGTACGAGGGTTCGGCCGACCTGCTGGCGCGGCTGGACGTGCTGCCGTGGCCGGTCGATGCGGTGGTGGACCTGACGCTGGTGGAGGGGCAGCGGGCGAAGCGGGCCATCGCCAAGAAGAAGGCCGAGCTTTCGGATCAGGCCGATCAGTGGTCGGCGCACCCGACCGGCACCCCGGACTCGCTGCACGGCGCGGCCGAGGTGCTCGGCGAGCAGGAGGCCCGGCTGGGGCGCACCAGCGTGGAGCTGGAGGTGCAGTCCCGCACCGTGTTCACGGTGTGGGGGCCGACCGCGCAGGTGGCGGATGAGCGGGCACGGGAGCTGAAGGCGCGGCTGTCCGGTGCGGACTACGGGGTGATCCGGCCGCGCGGTGGGCAGGAGCGCCTGTTCCAGCTCGGCCTGCCCGGCGCGCCGTCGGTGCTGCGTCAGCGCGAGTGCACCCAGTTCCAGCTGTCGGAGGACTGGGCGATGAGCGGGGCCTTCACCGTCGCGGAGATCGGTGACGAGAGCGGTCCGATGATTGGTCAGAGCCTGGACGCCGGCACGACGAAGCCGGTCTACCTGGACCTGGCCGCCGCTCCGCTGAGCAACACGGCGGCGAGCCTCGCGGTGCTGGGGGACCTGGGGTCGGGCAAGTCGGTGTTCCTCAAGCTGATCATCGGCACGCTGCTCGACCGGGGCCACCGGGCGATCGTGATCGACCGGACGAGCCAGCGCGAGTACGTGAGCTTTGCGTCCACCGCCGCCCCGGGCCGCCACCAGGTCATCGACGCCGCCAACGCGAAGGTCTCGATCGACCCGCTGCGCGTCCTCCCCCCTGCAGAGGGTGAGGCCGCGGCGCTCAGCTACCTGCTGCTGCAGACCCAGCTGGACCTGATGTCGCCGGGTGGTGCGCTGCTCTCCCGGGCGGTGAAGGCCGCCTCCTCCTCCCGCAATCCGCACATGGGCGCGGTACTGGAAGAGCTGCAGGCCATCTCCGAGGAGGGCGGCACCCGGGGCGCGACGGCCGCTGACGTGCTGGACCTGCTGGCCACGGTCAGCGACCAGAAGCTGGCCCGGATGGTCTTCGACCCGTCGCTGCCCGCGCTGTCACTGATCGACCTTCAGGCCGACCTGATCGTCTTCGCGACGAACGGGCTGACGCTGCCTCCGAAGGAGAGCCTTGGCCGGCCGGAGGTGCTGCGCACCCAGCCGCTGGAGGCTCTGATCGGCCGTGCGGTTTTGTATCTGATCGCGGCGATCTCCCGCCACATCGCTTTCACGGACCGCAGCCGCTTCGCCGCGCTGATCCTGGACGAGATCTACTGGCTGACCTCCTCCGCCGAGGGATCGGCATTGATCTCCGAGATCGCGCACGACGGCCGCAAGCACAACGCGGGGTTCGTCGCCGGCGCCCACGACGCCCCGGAGCTCGGGAACGAGACGATCCGCGGGTTGATCACGCAGCGGGTGCTGGCCCGCACCACTGACGAGGCGATGGCCAAGCGCGGCCTGGAGTTCCTCGGTCTGCCCCCGGACGACGAGGGCCTGGTGCAGATGGTCAAGGGCCTGTCGCCGCACGGCCAGCAGAACCGGGCCGGCGAGATGTTCCTGCAGGACACCCGCAACCGCGTCGGCCTCATCCAGGTCGTGGTCCCCGACCTGCCCAAGCACAAGAACATCTTCACCACCCCGGTCACCCGCCCGACCACCGCCAACTCGCTCCGGAAGGAGGCTCTGCGATGAACACCCCCACCCTGCCCGCTCCCCTGCAGCGCGCCGCGCGGCAGACTCGAGCCGCTGGTCGCCGGGCGCTGCGGATCGCGCGGGCGGTCCACCAGTTCGCCGCGGCCTACTGGCCCGGGCGCCGCACCGTGCTGATGACGGCGGGGATGACGTTCCTGTTCCTGCTGGCGGGGGCATCGGCTGCCGATGCCGCCGACGGCAGCGAGCGCGGCGGCATCCTGGCCCCCCTCAATGTGCTGTCGTCCGAGGGGGTCCCGCTCGACAACTACGACCTGAAGAGCGAGAACGGCGGCACAACCGACATCCGGTCGCATGTGTGCAACCTGCTGCTCGGCGCCGGATTCGCGCTGGTGCGGATGGCGGTGGGCCTCATGTGCTGGGTCTGCCAGTGGATCTGGAACTTCCCCGTCGTCTCGACGCTGGTGGAAACCGCGCACAAGCTCAACGGTGAGTTCTTCCAGGTCACCGCGAACGACCTGGGGCTCTACCCCCTCTTCTTGGCGATGGGGAGCGCCTTCGGCTGCATCCTGATGATGAAGGGGAAGGTCGGCCGCGGTGCCGGCGAGATGGTCATCACCCTGCTGCTGTCGACGCTGGTGCTGATGCCCGCGCTCACTCCGCGCAGCGTCCTGGGCGAGCAGGGTCCGCTGGTGCAGACCCAGCAGGCCGCGCACGATGTCGGCCAGCTGGCCGCCGGGGTCAACGGGCCGGACCCGGGCTGCACCAGCGAGAAGGACAAGAAGGACCCCAGCTGCCCGATGCGGATGACGTTGACCCGCGTCCTGGTCGTGCAGCCGTACCAGTTGCTGCAGTACGGGATCATCCCGAACCCGAAGTCCGAGAACGCCCACGAGCGGGAGCTCGCGGAGGTGCACCGGCGGTGGATCCACGGCGAGATCAAGGGCAAGGACGCCGGCGACGGCTGCATCTCCTGGCTGCCCGGCTCCGACCAGCTGTGCCCCAAGAGCACGGCCTGGGACCAGCTGAAGGAGGAGCTGAAGAAGCACGGCGACGAGGGGATGGCCGCCTACAACTTCTCGGTCAACAGCAACTGGGACCGGGTCGGCGGCACCGTCTTGGTGCTGTTCGCGACGCTGCTGATCGCGATCGTCGTGCTCGGCATGGCGCTCGTCCACCTGGGCACGCAGTTCGCGGACGTGGTGGCCGCCTCACTGACGGCCCCGTCGCTGGTGTGGGCGATGCTGCCCGGCGGCAACAGGAGTGCGCTCTGGAAGTGGCTCGGGATCTACATGACGAGCGTGGTCACCGAGTTCGCGATCAGCATCATGCTGCCGCTCTTCTCGCTGGGTGCCGACCAGATCCTGACGAACTCCAAGGACACCGTCATGATCCAGCGGCTGCTGATCTTGGACGGATTCGCGCTGGTGATCCTTTTCTTCCACAAGAGGATCTTCGCCGCCGCCGGGCAGGTCGGTGAGCGGTTCGCGTCCCGGATGCGGTACGCGAAGATCGGCGGCAGCCTCTTCCTGGGCGAGAACCAGGGCTTGGCGCTGGCGATGTCCCAGGCCATGGGCACCATGTCGCCCTCCGGCGGCGGGATGCTGGGCGGTGGCCGGGCCAGTGGCGGCGCCTTGTTCGGCGGCGCCCTGTTCGGCGGCGGCTCCCCCGCCCACGGCGCGCTGATGCGCAAGGCGCGCATCGCCGAGGGCTTGGCGGCGATCGCCGACCCCGGTCTCGGCCGCATGAACGGCGGGGCGATGGCCGTCGGCGCGTACGGGGAAATCCGCCGCGGGTTGTCCGCGCTGGCACTGCCCTTCCACGCCGCGCACCAGCTGGTGGCCGGCAACCCGCTGCCGCCGCACAAGCTCGCCGCCCGCATGAAGCCGGTCGGCTCCCGAGGGCCGCTCGGCGGCCACCCTGTCCAGCACGGCCCCGGCGGTGCCAGTGGTCCCGGTACTCACGGTGGCCCGGGCGGCGGGCGCGGACCGGCTGGCGGCGGGGGCAGGCCGCCCTTCGGGCGCCAGCAGCAGATGCCCGCTCACGGCCTCACCCCCGCGGGGCACGCTCTGCACAACGCTCTGCTGGGCACCCGGGCCGGGCGACTCGCGATCCGCGCGGGCCAGGTCGGCAAGCTGGGCTTCAACGCGACTCTCGGCGCTCCGGCCACTTGGACCCGGCTGAACCGTGCCAACGACGCCATGTGGGAGAACGTCAACCGCCAGTGGGAGCACTACTCGAACGTCCGCAAGGAGTGGACCGGCGACTGGGTGGAGGGCGCAAAGGACCTGACGAAGGAGATTCCGACCGGCTACCGCATGGCCAAGCAGGGCGTCCAGGGCACGGTCAACACCGTCAGCGGTGCAGCCCGGCATCAGTACTACCAGGCTGCCGCGTTCGGCCAGACCTACGGACCGACGCTGGTCAACGGCGTCCGCGCCGCCTACGAGGCCGCGCACACCGGCTACGACCTGACGCTGGGCGACCCGTTCGAGGGGGCGAGCAACCGAGCCGGCCACTTCGACCCGGCCGACCGGGGCGAGGTCTGGGAACACGCCAGGGACCGCGGCCCGGAATACCCCTTCCACGAGGTGCAGCCGAGCGAGTCCGTCATCCAGCCGGACCGCGCCGCTCACCCCGGCGCCAGCCAGACGGTGGTGTACGGCGGCGAGGGCGACAGCGGCCCGTCCGAGGTGCGTTCCGCGCTGGGCCCGGGAGCCCTTCCGCCGACCGAGCCGATCCGGATCATCGACGGAGAGGTCGTCAACGAGCACACGGGGGAGATCCTGGCGTCGCGGCCGGTCACGGACGTACCGCCCGCGCCCGCTATGGAGGGCATGGACCCGGCGGTGCTGCGGCGGGTCAGCCCGGAGGTGCTGCGCGAGCCGAGCAGCACCCCGCTCGAAGCGCTGCGGATGCGCCGTCACATCGGCTACCAGGCACCGCAGGACGCCGCCGGCACATCCGACGGCGCCCGTGACGGCCTGGACGGGGAGCTCGGGCTGTGAAGCTGTTCAGGGCCTACCGGAAGATCGGCTGCCTGGGCCTGCTGCTGGTGTGCTCGGCGGCGGCGCTGTGCGGTCTCGCCATCATCAGCATGATCGACGGCGCCGACCCGGGCGCCACCGCGCCGGTGGGCTCGGTCGGCGGCATCCCGCCGCGGCTGATGGAGGCGTACGTGCGGGCCGCCGCCGCGATGCCGCAGCTCGACCCCGAGTGCAAGGGCATGTCGTGGCAGCTCCTGGCCGGCATCGGCAAAGTCGAGTCCGGCCAGGCCGAGGGCCACCAGATCGACGCCGACGGGCTGGTGACACCGCCGATCATCGGCCCGATCCTCAACGGCAGCGGGGCCGGAGGCAACATCACTCCCGTCTACGACACGGACCAGGGCCGATGGGACGGCAACAGCCAGTTCGACGCCGCGGTGGGCGTCGTCCAGTTCCTCCCCTCCACCTTCGCCTCGTACGCGGACAAGGTCCGCCCCGAGGGCGGCGCCAGTCCGCAGAACGTCGACGACGAGACGCTCGCCGCCGCGCTGTACCTCTGCCAGGGCAAAGACCTGACCGACCCTCAAACCCTGCACAACGCGATCCTCCGCTACAACTACTCCAGCGCCTACGTCGACGAAGTTCTGCGCTGGATGAAGCAGTACACCGAGCTCGGCGACCCCACCACGACCGTGCCGACCGGGGACGCCTCCGAGCAGGCGCAGCAGGTGATCGCGGCTGCGGCGAGCCAGTTCGGCGTCCCCTACTCCTGGGGCGGCGGAGATGCGACGGGCAAGACGACGGGCATCTGCTGCTCCGAAGGCGGACAGGACGGCCGGACGGTCACCGGGTTCGACTGCTCCGGGCTGATGGTCTATGCGTTCGCGAAGGTCGGCGTCAGGCTGCCGCGAGTGGCTGCCGACCAGGCCGGGGTCGGGCAGCGCATCCCCGCCTCGGCCGGCGTGAGCGCGCTGCGACCAGGCGACATGGTCTTCTTCGGCAACGCGAAGGGGATCTACCACGTCGGCCTGTACATCGGCGGCGGCCAGATGATCAACGCCCCGAAGCCCGGAGATGTCGTCAAGCAAGCCGCTGTCTGGAACTACGACTACGCGGGCGGCGCCCGCGTGATCGGCTGAGAGGCCACGATGATGATCAAGATTCCCCGCCGTCTGCCCGAGCTCGCGGCCTCCGCCGTGCTCGCCACGGGACTCGTCCTTCTGCTGGTTCCGGGCGCCGCGGACAACCGGCCGGGTTCGACCACCACCAGCCCCCGGGCGGCGTCTTCGGCGAGCCCGCCGGGCTCCCCCGCACCCTCCCTGCCCTCCACGCCCCCGGCAACGGCCGCCGCTTCGCCGTCGGGCACCCCGAAGGCCGGGGCGCCGTCGCCGAGTCCGGCCGCCGTACAGAAGGTGATGCCGTCCGGTGTACCCGCTGCCGGTGACGGCCCGGCCGGTGACCCCTCACTGCAGGAAGCGTTCTCCCGGCAGAAGCCGAGCGACCTCGCCCCGGCCGACGCCGAGCAGCTCACCTCCCTGGCCCGCGCGGTCTGGATGGCCGAGACAACCGGCACCGGCCGTGAGCGGTGGCCGCTGTACTTCCCCGCGACCACCGGCGCGGGCCGCCTCTACCTCTACACCGGCGTGCGGGTGCAGGCCGCCGCCACGCACACGGTCGACGGCAGCACCGACAAGGCCCGGGTCGACCTGCTGTGGGCGGGCACCTCCCCAACCGGCTCGTACGGGGACAGCCGGCCGGCCACCGTGACCTTCACCCGCACCTCGACCGGCTGGGAGCCCGTGCGATGAACGACCAGAGCAACAACAGCATGCTGAAGGGTGCGCTGGGCGCGGCCTGGGCCGTCATGAGCTGGCTGGCCGACGTGGCCGCCTGGTGCGGCGACAACGCCGGGACGCTCCTGGTCGTCATCACCCCCGTGGCCGTGGCCGCCGGTTTGCTCCACCAGTTCCTGACCCGCCGCGCCCTCGCGCTGCGCACCCGCTACATCCTGACTCCCAGCCGCCGGTTCGACCCGAGCACCGAGGACATCTGGCGCCAGACCGCCCTGCTGATGCGGGCGGCCGGCAAGGGCCCGTGGTGGGCACCTCGAGGAGCCCGCCGAGTGCGGGTACGACTGCGTGCGGACGGCAGCGTGCCGCTGGAGTACAGCGTGGAGGGGCCCAAGGCAGCCGCCACCCTGCTCACCGACAGCCGCTTCCAGGAGGTCAGCGTCGCCGAGGCCGAGGAGGCGGCCGACCCGGTGGCCGCCCAGGCCGCGCAGGACCGGCTCGACAAGAAGGACAAGGAGCTGCAGCGGCGTCTGAAGGCCGAGGCGAAGGACGCCCGGGCCAAGGCGAAGGCCTCCGGCAAGAACGGCAAGGTGGCGCTGGAGAAGCAGAAGAAGGAGAAGGAGAA
Source organism: Kitasatospora sp. NPDC002522 (assembly GCF_053595195.1). Lineage (NCBI taxonomy): Bacteria > Bacillati > Actinomycetota > Actinomycetes > Kitasatosporales > Streptomycetaceae > Kitasatospora > Kitasatospora sp. NPDC002522. The sequence continues at coordinate 49,695 of NZ_JBSFXE010000030.1, read as the reverse complement.
GGACGGCCGCCTGGTCGCGGTGCGCGCCGAGTTCGTCCTCAAGGGGCGTCCCTCCGCCGCGCTGCGCGACGTGCCGATGACCCCCGACCCGCTCCAGCCGCTGATCGACGCCGTCAGCGACATCCGCGCCGAGCAGGGGGACCTGGCCGAGGTCGTCCTCGACGTCCAGTCCATCCCGTTGTGGCAGGTCAAGCTGCGCCGCTGGAAGCTGATGCACGAAGCCCAGGAGGACAGCCGCAAGGCCGCCCGCAGGAACGCCCGCAACGCGGCGCTCGTGGCGGCGGACGCGGAGGACTCGCTGCGCTACCAGCTGCTCAGCCTCCTCGACCCGTCGTCGAAGTCCTCCGCGGGTTCCCGGATGCCGACCCCCCGGCCGCGGGCGGTCGAGCCGGAGGAGGCGCTGGGGCGCCTGCACAGCAACACCGGACTGGTGCGGATCCAGCTCCTGGTGCGCTGCGCCTCCCAGAGCGAGGGGCGTGCCCGGCAGCTGCTGGAGCGGGTGAGTGCCGGTCTCGACGTCTTCGGGCAGGACAGCCGGCTCGGCGTGGACGGCGGCCGGTTCCTGAAGTGGTCGTGGGGTGCGGACAGCTGGCACCGCCGGGACTCCTTCGACCGGCGCTGGAGCAGCGGGCAGGTCGGCCCCCGCGAGCAGAACTGGCTGCACGTCAGCGAGCTCGCCGGGTTGTTCAAGCCTCCGACGATGCACGCGGTGCTACCGGTCCTCGCGTCGGAGCTGCCCGACTACGTCGCCGGCGAGGCCCTGGTCCCGCACGGGCGGCTCGTCCACGCAGACGGCACCAGCCGGGTCATCGCGACGAGGGAGGAGGAGTTCCTGTTCAGCGTCAACGTGGGCAAGTCGAACTACGGCAAGACCGAGACCGCGCTCACCAGGGCCATTGCGGTCGCTGCGGCCGGTTCCGGGGCGATGTTCGTCGATCCGCACGGTGACTCCTGGACCACGGCCTCGCCGTACCTGGCCCACCCTGTCTTCGCCTCCCGGGTGCGCCGGATCGACCTGGCCCGCGCGGACCAGCCGGAGGCGAAACTGCCGAACTGGAACATGCTGGAGATGAAGCCGGGACGCAAGGCCAACCGGTTGACCACGGCGACGGTCGATGCCCTCGCGACGGGCCTGAACTGGACGGACGCGGCGGCACCACGCGCGTTGACGATCTTCACGAAGTCCATCGAGGCGCTGGTGGCGCACAACGCCCGGGCGGTGGCCGCCGACCGGCCGGACGCACAGGCGACGCTGCTGCAGATCCGCACCCTGCTGACGGACAAGCCGTGGCGGGACGCCCTGATCAAGCACCTGAGCCCGGAGCAGCGCCGGTGGTGGACCACGACGTTCGCGGCTTACCAGGTGGCCGAGGTGCTGGGACCGGTGCTGAACCCGATCGACCGGCTCGCGTCGAACGAGGTGACGCGGGCGTTCCTGGGCTCGCCGCAGGGGACGTACGACATCCGGGAGGCGATGGACGAGGGGTACATCGTGTGGCTGTGCCTGGAAGGCACGGGTCCGTCGGATCGGCTGCTGTTCAGCATGGTCTTGCAGAACCTGCTGCAAGCCGGCCTCTCCCGCAGGGACCTGGCGTCGGAGGCGAGGAAGTGGTTCCACACCTTCGCTGACGAGTTGATCGCCTTGGACCCGGCGGGTGGTCCGTCGTTCGCGGCCATCAGCGAGCAGTTGCGGAAGTTCGGCGGTCGGCTGCATGTGATGACACAGTCGCTCGGGCGGATCAGCCCAGCCACGAAGGAGGCGCTGATGCAGAACTCGTCCGTGGTGAGCACGACGTCCGGGTCGATGACCGCGGCCAGGGCGATGGCGGAGGAGTGGCACGGGGCGGTGTCCGCCGGGCAGATCGCGGACCTGCCGCGTTTCTCGCACTACGTGCAGGTCACCGCTGACGGGAACCGGGTGGGGCCGCTGCGGGTGCAGGGTGTGCAGGTCTCCGAGCTGTTCGGCATGTACCACCGCCCGAAGCTGGTGGGAGAGATGGTCGAGAAGGCGGACGAGCAGATGGGGTCGCGGACGCTCCCGGAGTTGCTGTCCGTCGCGGACGCGCAGGACGCCGTCCTGCTGGAGTTCAACGGCCCCGAGCCGGACCCGTCGGGCGGGACCGGCAAGCAGTCGGACGCCTCCCCTGGGGACGGCGGCGCGACGGCGGCGCAGCAGCAGCCGGTCGAGGACGGGGCGACGGTGACGGTTGTCCATCACCAGGCGGGGGCGAGGCACGGTCGGCGGGGACCGGGGCGCCCGAAGAGGCGGTAGCTGCCACAGGCGGGCCGAACAGGTGATTCCGGGTGTGGCCCTCGGCTGCGGGCCGCATCCGGAATGACCGCTATGCCCCGTCATATCCATTTCATTGCATTTGCTACGAATTTGCGTGTGAATATGCCGACGGCAGGATCGCCACGGCCGAATTGGTGTGGGCATCTGGCTGAAACTTTCGTATTGTGACTGCTCGGACGCTCTGTGACGCAACGACACCAGAGTGGTTTGGTCATACCTGCACACCGGATGACCAGAACATTTACGGTTTCGCGGGCCCAGGGCGTGGGTAACGGGGGGCGATCATGTCGCGTTAGGCATTCGTGGGCCCGAAGCGGCCGATCCAACGGCTGCTCAGGGCCCTGGCGGACGAGGTCCGCTCCGGTGGGGGGTGCCGGTAGTAAAGCCCCCGGAATTTGACTTGTTGACGTCAAATCAGAAATCACGCCAGCACGATGCGGTTGGGGCAGGAATGGCTCTGAGGGATTCCACGAAGTCGAAGCCGGAGGCGGCTAATCCTCCGGCACCGCGCACCGCGCCGGAGCAGCGGCAGCCCTCGGGGGGCGGCCGGCTTCCGGCCGTCGGACGCGAGCGCCGCCCGGGTCTGGCCGTCCTGGCCGCCCTGCTGATTCTCGCGGGCGGCCTCGGTGCGACGGTGCTCGTCCAGAAGGCCGGCGAGAAGGTGTCCGCCGTGAAGATCACCGAGCGGGTCGCCCCCGGCCAGCACATCCCGGAGACGGCGATCGAGGAGATCCAGGTGGCCGCCGACACCCCGGTCAACTTCGTGCGCTGGGACCAGCGCCAGCAGCTCGGGCAGCTCTTCACCGCCTCGGAGGTAGCCAAGGGCACCCTGCTCACCGGCGACATGCTGACCCAGAAGACCGGTGTCTCCACCGACCAGGCCGTGGTCGGACTCGCCCTGAAGGCGGGTCAGTTCCCGCCAGGGCTTCGCGACGGCGACAAGGTCCGCGTGATGTGGGTCGGGAGGGACGCCGCGAAGCTGCCGACCGGCACCGCCACCGCCACCCCCGGCACGCCCGGCCCGGGTGCCGAACTCGCCTCCGGCACCGTGCGGCAGGTGTTCAAGAACGACAGCGCCGCCAGCACCAGCCTGTCGCTGTCCGTCCTGGTGCCCACCGACAAGTCCGGGGCCATCGCCCAGGCGTCCTCCGCCGGCGAGGTCGCATTGGTGCTGCTCTCCGCCCCCCAGTAAGAGGACGACACCCATGGCCCTGATCGCCATCGCGTCCCCCAAGAACGCACCCGGCACCAGCACTACCGCGCTCGCCCTCGCCGCGGTCTGGCCGCGCCGCAGCCTGTACGCCGAGGCCGGGGAGTGGGGAGGCGACCTCGTCTACCGCCGCCCGATCGCGGAGTCCGGAGAAACCCTGGACCCCGGCACCGGCATGAGCTCGCTCGGCCTGGCCGCCCGTCGCGGCCTCAGCCCCTCCACCGTCTGGGAGCACACCCAGCGACTCCAGGGAGGGCAGGAAGTCCTGCTCGGCCTGGCCACCGCCGAACAGGCAACGGCCTGGACGGGCCTGTGGCCGCAGCTCGGCCGCACCCTCGCCGCCCTGTCGGACATCGACGTCGTCGCCGACCTCGGCCGCATCGGGCCCAACTCCCCCACGCTGGAGCTGCTCCCCGCGGCATCCGTCGTCCTGCTGATCGCCCGCACCGAGGCGGAGGACCTGGCCGCCGTCCGCGACCGCGCCGCCGCCGTCACCGCACGGCTGAGCCCCAACGGCACCGTCGGGCCGCCGGTCGGCGTCGTGCTCGTCGCCCCTCGCAAGGAGCAGGTCCCCGCCGCGGGGGGGCTGCGCCAACTGCTGGCCAACGCGCGGATCCCCGCCGACGTCCTCGGTCTGATCGACGAAGACCCATCCGGCGCCGCCCAGGTGGCCGGCCGCAAGGGCGGCAACGTCGCACGTTCCCACTTGCTGCGCTCCACCCGGGTCCTCGCCGCCACCCTCGGCGACCGGTACGGCCTCGGCCGCCAGTCCACCGCCTCGCCCGACGCCGCGCCCGCCACCACCGTCCGACAGGAGATCCGCTGATGGAGCAGCAGTTGGACCACCAACTGGTACGGGAGCTGCACACCCGCTTCGGCAAGCGGCTCAGTGAGCAGCGCCGGAGCGGTGTGATCGCCGCGACGATGCCGCTGGAAGACGAGCGCCAGTACGCGCACTCCGTGATCGCCGACGTGATGAGGGAGTACCTCGAGGAGGCGATGGCCCAGGGCAGGGAGCTGCCGTCCCGGGAGGAGGAGGAGCGCCTGGTGCGCGCGGTGCACGCCGCCCAGTACAGCGCCGGTCCTCTGCAGCCCCTGCTGGACAACCCGGATGTGGAGAACATCAACATCCAGGGCGGGCGGGTCTTCGTCAAGTACACCGGGGGCAAGAAGGACGAGGTCCCGCCGCTGGTGGGCAGCAGCGCCGAGCTGGTGCAGCTGGTGGAGCAGCTCGCGGTCTACGCGGGCGTCAACTCGCGTTCCTGGAGCCAGACCGATCCGCTGCTGGACATCCGCATGCCCGGCGGCGAGCGGCTGGCCGCTATTCATCCCACGATGACCGGCGACCGGCAGCCCGCGCTCAGCATCCGCCGCTCGAGCCTCGGCAAGGTCTTCCTCCACGAGCTCCAGGCGAACGGCACTGTGCCCGAGGACGCTGCCCAGTTCTTGCGCGCGGCGGTCAAGGCCCGCAAGAACATCGTCGTCGCGGGCGCCACCGACGCGGGCAAGACCACGCTCTTGCGGGCCCTGGCGAACGAGATCCCGCGGGAGGAGCGGATCATCACGATCGAGCGCTCGCTCGAACTCGGTCTGGACGAGTACGAGGACCTCCACCCCGACATCCTCGTGCTGGAGGAGCGGCTGGCCAACACCGAGGGCGAAGGCGCCATCTCCCAGGGCAAGCTGCTGGAGCGCTCGCTGCGCCACGACGCCGACCGTGTGATCGTCGGCGAGGTGCTGGGCGGCGAGGCCATCCAGATGCTGAAGGCGATGAGCCAGGGCACCGACGGCTCGCTGTCGACGATCCACGCCAACAGCTCTGCCGAGGTCTTCAACCGCATCGCCACCTACGCGCTGGAAGCCGCGGAGCGCCTGCCGATCGAGGCGACCCACATGCTGATGGCGTCGGCGCTGCACTTCGTGGTCTTCATCGCCAAGGTCCGCGACCCCTACACCGGGGAGAAGCGCCGCCGGATCGCCTCCATCCGGGAGGTGAACGGGTTCGACGGCGGCCGGGTGTCCTCCAGCGAGGTCTTCAAGCTGGGCCCGGACGGACAGCTGACGGCCGCAGCCCCGATCAGCTGCCTGGACGACCTGGCCGAGTTCGACTACGTCCCCGGGCCGGTGTGGGTGTGAACGTGACCGCCTTCTCCCCGCTGCAGCTGGCCGCCCTGGGCTGCGGCCTGCTCGCCGGCGGCGGCCTCGCCCTGCTCATCGCCTCCATCGTCGGCATGCCCCGCCGTCCGGCCTCGGGCCCCAGCCGCCTGGAGCGGCTGTCGGCCTTCGCGCGCCGCCGCGGCGCGGCAGCCGGGGCGGCGGCCGTCGCCACCCTCGTCATCACCCAGTGGCCGGTGGCCGCCGTGGGGGCCGCGCTCATCGTGGCGTTCAGCGGGAAGCTGTTCGGCGGTGCCCGCGCGGAGCGCCAAGGCGTGGAGCAGATGGAAGCCCTGGCCGGGTGGATCGAGTCCCTGCGCGACACCATGGCCGGCTCAGTCGGCCTGGAGCAGGCCATCCAGTCGAGCACCGAGGCAGCCGCGGCCAGCCTCAAGCCCCACCTGAACATGCTCGTTGACCTGCTGCGCGCCAGGCGGCCCATGGCGGAGTCACTGGACGCCTTCGCCGAGAGCCTCGGCGACGGCAGCGCCGACATGGTCATCATCGCGCTCAAGGACAACGCCCGGCAGCGCGGCCCCGGCTTCCGCGACGTCCTGACCGCGCTGGCGGAGACCGCCCGCGACGAGGCGGACATGCGCCGCAAGGTCATGGCCGAACGGGCCGGGACCCGGCGCAGCATCCAGATCGTGACCGGCATCATCATCGTCTTCCCGCTCGGGATGGCCCTGTTCAACCCCGGGTTCGTGGCTCCGTACCGGACCCTGCAGGGCCAGGCGGTGCTCGCGGTGGTGGCGGTGTTCTTCGGCGGGGCGATGCTCTGGCTTCGCAAGCTCTCGGTGCTCCCGCCGCCAGCCCGGCTGCTCGTCCGAGGGGAGAACCGATGATCCTGACCATGCTCACCGGCGCGGCGTGCGGGCTGGGCCTGTACCTGCTGGTGCGGGCGCTGCTGCCCGGCCGTCCCCGCGCGGCGACGGTGGTGGCACGGATCGACGCCCTGCGCAGCACAGCGCCCGCCCCGGTCGCGGGCCCGCTCTCCCCGCGGGCGTCGGTGGTATCCGTGCACGGCCGGCTCACGAAGCTGGCCGGACCCCGGATGAGCGCCTTCTTCGCCTCCCAGGGCTGGACCCCCGCGAGCCAGCGGGCCAACCTGGCGCTGCTCGAGCGCAGCACGGACGCCTTCATGGCACAGAAGCTGCTGTTCTCGGCGGCCGGGCTGGTCGTCGGCCCGCTGCTTGCGGCGGCGCTGTGGCTGCTCGGCGTGACCGACAGCGCGTTGTCGCCGCTGTGGCTGACCCTGCTGGCCGTCCTGGGCTGCTTCTTCCTGCCGGACGCAGAGATCGCGACCGAGGCGGCGAAGGCGCGGCTGGAGTTCCAGCGGATCATCAGCGTCTACCTGACGCTGGTGCACCTGAACCTGGCCGGTGGCGCCGGTCTGCCGGAGGCCTTGAAGTCATCGTCCGAGGTGTCCGATGCCCCGCCGATGCTGCGGATCCGCCGGGCCCTGGACGAGGCGCGGCTGCAGCGCGTGGCGTACTGGGCGGCCCCGGGGCGGCTCGGCGAGGAGGTCAACCTGCCGGACCTGGTCGACCTGACGTCCACCTTGAGGCTGGTGGCCGCCGACGGGGCGCGGGTGCGGGACTCGCTGAAGGCGCGTGCCGACACCCTGCGCAAGCGGGAGCTGGCCCGGCTGCACAGCAAGGCCGGGGCGGCCGGTCAGTCGATGACGGTCGCCCAGATGCTGCTCTGCTTCGGCTTTTTGATCTTCCTTGGCTACCCGGCGTACTCACGCCTGGTCTCTCTCTGACCATCCGCCACATCTAGACCCAGCTTCACCGAACGAGGGGAACCGCAATGTCGAACACCACCGTCGCAACCGTCGCCGCCGAGAAGCCGTCGACCTGGCTCGGCCGCCGCCTGGCCGCCGCCCAGGGCCGCGGCGCCGAGCGGGGCGCCAGCTCCCTGGAGTTCCTGGGCTACATGGTCCTGGGCCTCCTGCTGGTCGTCGCGGTGTCCGTGGGTGTCCTGGCCGCCGTCAACACCAAGACGACCCAGACCACCACCTGCATCACCACCTCCGACACCACCCAGGCCGGCGGCTGCAAGTAGCACCGGCGCGACACCGGACTGGACCAGGACGAAGACGAGAAGGGGGACACCAGTGCCACGGCCAACGGCCCGGCTCAGCACCCGTCTGCGGGAGCGCCTGCGGGACGACCGGGGGGCTTCCACGATGGAGTTCCTCGGCCTGACACCGCTGCTGGTCATCCTCATCTTCGCCCTGGTCCAGTACGGCATGTACTTCTTCGCGCTCCAGGTCACCGACGCCGCAGCCCAGGCTGGCGCCCGCAAGGCCCGGGCCACGGCCGACGGCGACCCGGCCGGGTGGCAGGGACAGGCCCGGGCCACCACCGAGCAGCGCATCCGTGACCTCGGGCCCGCGATGGTCGACGGCCCGGACGTGCACGTGGTCGACGAGGGCAACCAGGTGGGCGTCGTCGTCAACGCCGACGTCGTCTCCGTGGTGCCGTTCCTGCACCTGAAGATCACGAGCCGATCCGTCGGCCCGGTGGAGAGGTTCATCCCCGATGGCGGCTGACCAAGAGCCTGCTCCCCCACTCTGCGAGCCTGCGGCCTCCCCGGCCACCGCGGCGAGGCGCGGCCTGCTGCGGTGGCGCGGCGATGCCGGGATCTCCGCTCTCGAGCTGGTGATCATCGCTCCCGTTCTGATGCTGCTGATCCTCTTCCTGATCACCTTCGGGCAGATCACCCACGCCCGCTCCACCCTGGACGGCACCGCCAGGGACGCGGCCCGCGCCGGAGCGCTGCAGCGGGACTACCAGTCGGCCGTGAGCGCCGCGACCCACAGCGCCGAAGCCGACGCCGGCCGTACCTGTGTGGACGGCCGGATCAAGGTCAACGCCGGCGGCAACTTCGAACCGGGAGGGCTGTTCACCATCACCGTGAGCTGCGAGGTCAGGGGCCTGGCGATGCTGGGCTCCACAGTCCGCGACATCAGTGCCACGGCCGCCGCGCCGCTGGACGTCTACCGCAGGGTGGCGCAGTGACCGGCCGCACCCGCCTCGCCGAGCGCCTGCGCCGACTGCGCGAACACAGCGATCGGGGCTCCGGCGCGCTCGCCCTGCTGATGGCCGCCGTCCTGTTCGTGGTCATCGCCGGGTTCATCGTGGACACCGGCCGGGCCATCCACCAGCGGGAACTGGCGGCCGACGCCGCCGAGCAGGCCGCCCGCTACGCCGCCAACCACATCTCCACCGACGCCCTGCGCAACCAGGGAACCGTCACCGTGGACGCCACCACCTGCACCTCCAACGTTCGGGCCTACGTCCGCGCCACCGGCTTCAGCGGCGCCGACGCGGACAGCTCCGGGTGCACCCAGGTCAGCGGCAACACCGTCAGCGTCAGGGTCCGGCTCACCTACACGCCGTTGCTGCTCGCCATGGGCAACGGCGACGTCACCGTGTGGGGCAACGCCACCGCCCAAGCCGTACAGGAACAATGACCCCTAGTCACAAGGACCACAGGGGACGGGAGATCACCATGACCACCACCAACCGCACGCACCGCCAGCCGCTGCGCACCATCTCGGGCGCAGCGGCAGCCGCGCTGTCCGTCGCCGTCCTGGCCGGCTGTACCTCTGGCGGGTCGAAGTCCGCCGGTGACATCTCCGGCGTGCAGAGCGCCGCCCCGACCACCTCGTCGCCGAGCCCGAGCCCGACGCTCACGCAGGCCGCCGGTGCTCCGGAGATCAAGCTGCCCGCCGACCTCACAGTCGACACTCAGTTCAAGCCCAGCGGTGACGCCACCAAGGACAAGGTCGCCGCCGACCTCGCCTACGCCCTCAAGGCGTTCAACGAGGCCCAGGCGGTCGGCGACATCAACACCCCCGGGATGGTCTACGCCTTCACCGGCACGGCCGGTGGCTACATGAAGCAGGCCATCGACCAGCTCACCTCTCGCGGGCAGACCGTGACCGGCAACGACCGGTACTACGCGCTGACCGTGGAGGTGAAGGAGACGGGCAAGGCCGTGGTGGCGTACTGCGAGGACCAGTCCAAGAGCTACGCGAAGGAGAAGGCCAGCGGGAAGGTCCTGACCACCACGCCGTCCGTCAACGACTTCACCGACTGGACGATGGGGATGGAGCTGGCGGCCGACAAGGGCGTGTGGCGGGTGGCCTCCCCGGTCGCCGAGAAGGGATCGACGCGGTGCCAGAGCGCAGCCTGATCAAGTCCGTCGGAGCCGTCGCCGTCGCGCTCGTCGTGACGGCGGCTGCCGCAGGAACCGCGCATGCCGACCGCGGCACCGGCTGGGGCAGCACCCCGTCGGTCGGCGCGATCGAGTCGCACGTCGAGGTCGAGATCAGCGCCTCCGGCCAGGAGGGCAAGCACCTCACCTCGGTCGGGGCGAACTACGACCCCCCGGCCTGCTGGTACGAGCCGCAGTACACCCCGGATGAGTTCGACGCCGCCTTCCAGCAGCTGCTGGCCGGCCTGTCCGGCGCGATGGGCGCCGAGGCGAAGAAGCAGTACGACCAGTTGAAGGCGGATCAGGACTTCCACCGCGGCCAGGACGGCCGCTGGTGGGGGATGGTCAAGACCAAGAAGGTGTGGGAACTGCCGAACACCACGGCATGTGACCAGCCGCCGGGCATCGTGTGGGTGCCCACCGGCAACCCGCCAGCGGGGATGCTCGCCGTCACTCCGCTGATGCTGTCGAGGATCGCATACGGGGCGACGAAGCTGCCCCCGCCGCAGGTCGAGCTGTCCCCGAAGCCCGACATGCAGACCGTCAACCTGCCGACGTACATCAAGTTCGATTCACCGATCCAGCCGGTGACGGTCACCGCCTCCCTGAACTACTCCGGGGTCCGCGTCGCAGCGTCCACCCTGGCGGTCCCGGTCAGCCTGCGGATCGACGCCGGCACCAACGACGCCAGCCCCGCCTCCTGCACGTACGAGTTCCAGAAGGTCGGCGGCGGTTACCAGGTCGACTCCGCCGGGGCGGCGTGCAACGTCACCTACCAGCGCTCCAGCAGGGGTTCGACCTACCCGCTCACCGCTCAGGTGACCTGGCGGGTGACGTGGACTCCGTCCACCAACCCGTACGGGGCGCCGGCGAACCCGTTGCCGAACGGGGTGACGGGCGGTGCTCCCCAGAACGTGACCGTGCGGGAGATCCAGACGATCGTCACCGGGTAGAGCCCGGCGACGGCAGCAGTACCGAACTAGGAAGGCCAGATGGCGAAGACAAGGATCGACGCGCCGACGGGTGTCCGCTCGCGCACGGTGGGGGACGTGGCCCGGGCGCTGCTCGCGGGTGTGCTGCTCGCCGCCATCCTGGCCGGCATCCCCTACGCCCTGGTCGTCGGGGTCGGGTGGCCGCTGCCCACGAAGGTGCCGGACTTGGAGGTGCTCACCTCGTCGGTGAGCACCAGCACGATGATCTGCACCCTGGCGGTCATCGTGTGGCTGCTCTGGCTCCAGTTCGCGGTCTGCGTGGTGGTGGAGGTCCGCTCGGCCCTGTCGGGGGTCGACCTCCACGTCCGGCTCCCGGCGGCCGGCGGCAGCCAGGCCCTGGCCCGGAAGTTGGTCACCACCATGCTGCTCGTCAGCGCCGGCGCGCTCACCGTCGGGCAGGCCTCCGCCGCGACCGTGCCCGCGCAGCAGGGCGTCCACCAGAACGCGGTGGTCGCCGCGGCGGTCCCGGCTTCGGCCCCCGCCGCCCAGCAGGCCGCGCCAAGCGCCGCCCCGGGCCAGTCCGGACCGGTGTACACGGTGCAGGCCTCAGGCGGCAGCCACCACGAGACGCTGTGGGACATCGCCGAGAAGCACCTGGGCAGCGGCAGCCGGTACAGCGAGATCTTCGAGCTCAACAAGGGCCGTCTGCAGCCCGACGGCGGCCGGATGACGGAAGCGGGGATCGTCCGGGCCGGTTGGGAGCTGCTGATGCCCGCCGACGCCACCGGCCTGCCCGGCTCCGCCCCGGCTGCGGCCGGTTCCGGAACCGGCGCGAGCGGGCAGCACACGGTGACCGTCGCGGAGGGCGACACCCTCTCCGCGATCGCGGAGAGGGAACTCGGCGATGCCGACGACTACCCCCAGCTGCTGGAGGCCACCAAGGACACGGTCCAGCCCGGCGGACGCACCCTGACCAACCCCGACAAGCTCTTCCCGGGCGACGTCATCGTGATTCCCGGGCCCGCCGCGACCGCACCCGCACCGGTGGCCCCGGCTCCGGCCGAGGCGACCCCCGCTCCGACACCGGCCGCACCGGCGCCGACCGAGACGGCCCCATCCCCCGCCCCGGCGCAGCCCTCCCCCGCCCCCAGCAGCGCCGCCCCGACAGTCACCGAAGCTCCGGCGACCAAAGCCCCGGCCAGTCAGCCCGCCGCACCGCCGCAGAGCGCCCCGGCCGCCGCGGCCACCACCCAGGCCCCTGCCGCCACCCCCGCGGAGCACGGCGAGAGCCAGGCACCGATCTCCGTCCAGCAGGGCATCGGCGGAATCGCCGCACTGCTTGGCGCGGGAGCCCTTGGCGTCCTCGCACTGCGACGCCGCGCGCAGCAACGCGAACGGCGTCCGGGTGAGCAGATCGCGATGCCCGAGGAGACCAGCCAGGCCGAGGTCGTGCTGGACCGCACTTCCTCCCCCGTCCTGGTCGACCTGCTCGACCGCTCGCTGCGCACCCTGGCCCACCAGCACCCGCAGGAGCTGCCGCAGATCATCGGCGCGAGGGTGCAGCAGGACCGCGTGGAGATCCTCGTCGAGGACGCCGATGCCGAGGCGCTGGCCCCGTTCGGTGACCGGCCCGGCGGCTGGTGGGGCGTGCGCGGCGACCGCGCCGTACTGCTGGACGCCGACCAGGCCCGTACCGTCCCGGCTCCCTACCCGTGCCTCGCCACGATCGGCACCGCCGAGGACGGCGCGCTACTGCTCTCCAACCTGACCCACAGCCGGGTGCTGCTCCTGGACGGCGACGAGCGGAACGTCCGCGAGGTCGCCCGCGGCATCGCGATGGAGGCCGGCACCGCGCTGTGGGCCGACCACATCGAGATCATGACCGTGGGCTTCGGGCAGGAGCTGCAGCAGCTCCTGCCCCAGTGCCGGATCATGTCGGTGCCTCAGCTGGCCACCGCCACCGCCGACCTGGCCCGCGTACTCATCGAGGTGCACCAGGCCGAACACGAGGACGGGGACGACCCGCAGCCCTGGATGGTGGTCTGCCCCACCGCCCCGGCCGCCGACGAGCTGTACGCCTTCGCCGACGTGCTGGGCAAGGTACCCGCTGGTGTGCAGGTCGCGGTCGTGATGGCCGCCGCCGGTGGCGCCCGCGAGCTGTTCCCGGACGCCGAGGTCCTGGACACCGACCTGGTGGCCGAGACGCAGATGCTGGAGTCCCTCGACGCCGAGGTCGTACTCCAGCGCGTCACCGACGACGCCTACCGGCAGCTGACTGGCGCCATGGCCACCACCACCGAGCCCGCCGTCCCGGCCGAAGGCGCCTGGGCCCAGGTGCCCGACCCCGACCGCAAGGTGTTCGGACCCTCCGCCTTGTCCCTGCAGAAGAACCGCGGCAGCGCGAAGGGCCACCTGTCCCTCCTCGCCGCCCCCAGCGAAGCCGGGCAGACGGACGGCTTGGCCGGGGCCGACGACGAGGAAGAGGAGAAGACGCTGCCTGTCGAGTCCACCGAAGCCCCGGCGCGTGCTGACGCCGAGAACCACGAGGAGAACGCGGAGGAGCAGGAGCAGCCGCCCGCCGAGAACATCACCGAGCCCCCCGCACTCCAGGCCCAGGAGGCTCCGCAGGAGCTGCGCCCCACGAAGCCGCAGCCGCGGGTCAGCGTGGTCCGCGAAGGCGAGGTCCCCACCGCGGCCGACGGTGCGGCACCCCAGGTGCAGGTCCTCGGGCCGCTGCGCATCACCGGGATCGGCGATGCCCCAATCCCGCCGACCCTGGTCCTGCTCGCAGCCCTGCTGATCTTCAAGTCGGACCGCGACTACGGGTCGATCGCCAACCACATGGACCCGGTGTCGCCGTGGACGACATCGACGATGGACACCTACATGTCGCGCCTCCGCCGCCGGCTCGGAGTCGACTCCGCCGGAGAGCCGTACCTGCGGCCCAAGCCGAAGGGGGTCGACCAGTACGCCCTGTCGGAGGAGGTGTCCTGCGACTACGCCAACTTCCTGCACTTGGCGCAGCGCGGCCTGCCGCACGGCCCGGCCGGGGTCCTCGACCTGGAGGCCGCGCTCTCCTTGGTCCGCGGCCGGCCGTTCGGCGGCGCCGGGGCCCACACCTGGGCAGCACCGCTCGTGCAGACGATGATCGGCAAGATCGTCGACGTCGCGCACACCGTCGCCACGCTCCGCATCCAGGACGAGGTCCTGGACATCGACGCCGCCCGCAACGCCGTCGCGGTCGGCCTGGACGTCGAGCCGACCGCCGAAGTCCTCTACCGGGACTGGATGCGCGTCGAGCACCGGGCGGGCAACCCAGCCGGGGTGCGGGAGGTCGTCGCCCAGGTCCGCCAGATGACCACCGACTGGGGCTTCGACGGCATGCTCCAGGATGAGACCGAACAGCTGATCCAGCGGCTCACTGCCAGCCGCGGCGCGAGCGCCCAGCTGCGCTGAACCCCGTGAAGGCCCGGCCGGACCCCACCGGCCGGGCCTTCACGTTCCCGCACCAGAGCGAACGAAGGCCCTTCCGATGCCCCACTCCCCCGCCCTCCTGGCCGTCGCCGCCCTACTGGGTCTTGCGGTCGGCGCCCTCGTGGTGAGGCCGCTCGTCTTCGCCTTCTGCGTCGAGGACGCCTGGCGCCGTTCCTGCCCGCACTGCGGGAGCCCGGTGCTCGGCGCCGGCTGGGGCGCCTTCGCCGACCTGGTGATGCGCCGCTGCCGCACCTGCTCCCCCGCCACCGCAGCGCCGGAGGTAGCGGTCGCGGTGGCACCGGGCCCGGGCGGGAGCAGCGAGCCTGTGCGGATCGGCCCCGCCGCGCTGCTCCCGGAGGTGCTCACCGCCGCCGCAGTCTGGGGCATCGTCGCGGCCGGAGCGGGCGGCTGGCTGCTCGCCGCGCAGCTGTGGGTGGCCGTACTCGGCAGCGCGATGCTGCTGATCGACCTGCAGGTGCAGCGGCTGCCGAACCTCCTCACCGGCGCGACCGGCGCGGGCGTCGCGCTGCTCCTCGCCGGGCAGGCGCTGACTGGCTCCGGGTGGCAGGTACTGCTGCGTCCCGCCGTCGCCGTCGTGCTGGTCGGCGGGTTGCTGTTCCTGGCCGCGTTGTTCGGCCTGCTGGGGCTGGGCGATGTGAAGCTCGCGCCCGGCCTGGTGGCCCTGCTGGCGGCGCAGGGCTGGGCGACGCTGTACTGGGGCGTTTTGGCACAGTTCGTGTTCGGCTTCCTGCAGGCCCTGGTGCAGGCGGCCCGTGCCGGTGGCCGCCGGGCGGAGGTCGCCTTCGGGCCGGGGCTCATCGTCGGCACGCTCGTGGTCTCGGCGCTGGCGGGCTGACACTCCGCCCAGTCAGACCGACCGGACCTGGGCGGACGGCGTTCGACGGCGGGACTGCCGTTGCCGGTCAGCAAGGAGGCCCGGCACCTCGGGTGCCGGGCCTTCGCCGTGTCGCTGTCGGATCAGCGCCCGGCGCCTTCCAGTTCCAGCTGCGGCTGGTCCGCGAGCGGAAACATCTTCTTCAGGTCGCCGTAGTACCGCTCGACGCTGCGCTTGCTGACAGGGCGGTCCGCTCCCCGGGCCCGTACGCGCTCCTTCTCCGGCAGGTTGTAGAGGTAGTCGGCCAGCTCTTCCTCCGACGGGTATCGCTCGTACTGCTCCACCCAGGCACTGAAGGCTGTGACCCAGACCTCCGGGATCACGACCTTCGGCGTGTCGTCGCCCTGCGCGGGCGAGGTGCCCCCGCCCGGCACGACGCCGTTCAGCAGGTCGGCCGAGCCGCGGGCGGTCCGCTGGGGCGCAGCTACTGCTCGCACCGGCTCCGGGGTGCGCTGCCCCGCAAACGCCATGCGGGTGTCCAGCTCGTCCGAAGCCGCGTACGCAAAGGCGGATGCCGGCCGCTCACTGGCGCCCGCACGGCCACCGGCCTCACCGCCGGATCCCGCAAAAGTCCCCGCAAGGCTGCTGACCTGCGAATACGCATAGGCATCTTGCGGTTCGGCCACCGGCTCCGGCTCGCTCGCGTCCGCACCCGCAAGGGCCGCAAGGCGGGCTTCCGCATACGCAAGATGATCGTTTGCGGGTCGAGCCGGGGGCTCCGGGTCGGCAGGCGCTTCCGCAAGGGCGGGCGTCTCAGTGGCCGTCGGCATCAGCTCGGCCGCGCCGCCGGGCGGTATCTCTCCCTCCGCTCCGGTCAGCTCCCGGCGCTGCGCAGCGTTCGCGGATCGCGTTCGCGGGACGGGTGTCACCGTGAGCTCCGGCTGGTCGGTGTCGAGGGCCGGGCGGCGAGAGAAGATCAGGTCCAACGGCGTGCTGTCGACTCCGGCCGCCTTGAGTCCGATCGCGTAGGTCAGCTCGATCGGCACTCCCGTCGCGGCAAGCTCGAGAGGCAGGGTGGCAGCTGCGGGGAGGCGCCCGTCCGGGCCGACCGGGGCGTCCCTCAGCAGGACCTTGTAGGCGAGGATCGCCTGCTTGCGCAGCAGTGCGTCCTCCACCCGGGTCACCTCCCAGAGGTACATGTCCCGCCAGATCGTCCAGGTCTGCCGCGGTGCCAGGAACCAGCGCAGTGTGCGCAGCTTCTCCATGGCGCGGTTCGAGTCGAGCTTCGCAATCCGGGCGACCGCGTGTCTGCCGGCTTCGCTGATGACGATGAAGGTGACCGGGATGACCGCGTGCATCCCGACACCGATCGGGTCGGGCCAGGAAGCGGAGGCGTTGAAAGCAATCGTCGCGGCGGTGAAGAGCCACGCGGTCGGCCGCAGGGGGGCGAACGGGATACGCAGCCAGGCCAGGACTAGGTCCAGGGTGAGCAGGATGATGATGCCGACGTCCACGCCGATGGGGAAGACCTTGGAGAAGTCGCCCATCCCCTTCTGAAAGGCGACGTCGCGGACGGCGAGGTAGCTGCCGCCGAGGCCGATCAGGGCGATGAGGATGGCGCCGATCGCCACGATGACGATCAGCATCCAGTGAATTCTGGTCAGGACCGGTCGCGCCACGGCTCCCCCTTGCTCTTGTTACTCAAGAGGTCACTGTGTCACGGGCCTCGGACCCTGTGCGAGGGACATAACCGCTGGCCAGCCGGACAGCCGCTCGCGCGGGCCATTCGAGTACTTAATGCCACCGCTCTGGTACAGAACGTGGTGGATATTCGGCTGAAGCCGTTATGCGGGAACCATCGAAACCCGAGTGATCACCTGCCGGGAAAGGCGGGCGCCCTTGTCGAGTTCCTCCCGGCACGCCGAAGGCCCGACCGGCCGGTCGGGCCTTCGGCTCGGGCACGTCAGCTGTTGAGCTGCTTGGCGGCCTGCGCGATGAGGGAAGCTCGCCCCTCGATCTCGGCGATCAGCTGGTTGGCCTTGTCGCTTCGGCTGACCGGGTCCTGCTCCTGCACGCCGACCAGCTCGGTTTCAGCGGCCTGGAGGAGGTTGAGGACGGCTCCGAGGGTCTTCTCGATGCTGTTGTCCGCGGGGGCACTCTCCTCGGCAGCCGGAAATCGGCGGTCCGACGCTGCCCCGTCCGCAGTGGGGACTTCACCGGAGTGCCCGCTGGGCCCGGTACCGGTCGCGCCGCCGCTGGCCACCTCAGCCTCCGGGAGACCGGCGGTGGTGGCGCCGACGTCGTCTGCTGGACGCTGCGACTCCCCAATTGGGGAGCTGGCGGGTGAAGCCGTGGTGATGACCTCGATCTTCGGTTCGCTGTCCTGCCGGGTCTTCTCCTCCCGCACGAACTGGGCTACCCGCGGGGAGGGCATCGGGCCCTCGGGCAAGGCAGTCACCAGGTCCTTCAGGATCTGCGCGGTTACCTTGCCGTAGGTCTCTACGGCAGCGTCGTAGAGGGCGACGGCTGTCTCCATGCCCTTGTCCTTGGAGACGGCGACGATCTCGCGGACCTGCGACTCGCGCGGCTTGAGACCGAGTTTGGCAATCCGCTCCCCAAGCCTCCAGGCGTCGACCAGCCGGTGGGCTTGGGACTCGGAGATGTCCCACCGGTCCACGACGTAGGCGGCGAAGCTGGTGTGCTTCTCGCGGTGAAGCTCGGCTTCCTTGATTGTGTCCAGGGACTTGCCCGCGATCCAGAAGGCGTTCTGCAGGTTCTGGATTCCCGCTTCGCAGGCCTCCAGATCGGCTGCCTCCTTGGGTGTGAGCTCACCGGTGCCCAGCGGCTTGTATGGGGCCGGGATCTGGTCGATCGCGGTGCCCGGGAGCGGCTGGACGACTACCTGCCCGGCGGTGGCCTGGTGAGGCAGCACGGGGTCGAGCAGCCCTCGGGAGGTCTCCTGGTCCGGCTGCTTGTCGAACAGGCCCATCAGCCGTCCGCCTTCCGTGCTGCTTCGAAGATCTCGGTGGTCAGGTTCTTCATGTCCTTGGCGAGCTTCTCGATCGCTTCCGGGACGACGTCCTCTTCCTTCGCGCGGCCCGCGGCAACGTCGTAGCTCTTGGGGCTGCTGGGCAGCAGCTCGGCATACTCGTCGAACAGCAGCCCCTTCTTGCGGGCGAGGACGGCCGGCTTCTCGCGGTAGCCGACAACCGTGCTGAGGACGGGGGTGTCCTGTCCGAGGATCTCCCGGACCTCGTTGCGGACCATGGTGTGCAGGCTGGTGGCGCTCGGGTTCGACCCGTAGAGGAAGGCTGCGCCGACCTCCAGATGGGGGTTGACGCCCCGGCTGCGTACCGCGTGGAAGTTCGCGGCGATGCGCTTGATGCCCTTTATTGACGAATCGTCAGAACGGGTGGGGATCCAGAGGCGGCGCACCGCTGCCAGGGCCAGCTGCTCGAGGATGTCGTTCTCGGGTGCGCTGTCGAGGTAGACCGCTCCATAGCGGTGCCCGACGAGGGAGAGGCTGTAGGCGAGGGACTGCATGACGCCGATCCCTTCCTGCATCTGCCGCATCGTCAGGAGCGACTGGATCCGGCCGACGGCCTCGCCACCAGGGACCACGTCGAGGTTCGGGCGCACGTTCCGGATCGGGCGCAGCGGGGCCTTGTCGTGGATCGCCCGGTAGAGTCCCTCGCCTTCGAGGACGGACTCTCCGTCGGGGTGGTCGCCCCGGCCGTGCTTGACGATGCCGAGGTCGTCGTCCTCCTGGCCAGTCACACAGACCAGCAAGGTGGGGATGCCCTGGGCCGCCGAGTGACCAGCCAGGTGTGCCGTGACGGTCGACTTGCCGACGCCGCCCTTGCCGGTCGCGGCGATGTGGGAATTCGGGTGCGGTGGGATGTCCTGTACGTCGGTGAGCAGCACCGGAAACGGCCTCCTGACAGCTGGGACCGCACCCCTCTGCCCTGGCACGGCTGTCGCATCCTCCCATAACGGACAGCGATGGGGGGAAAGGCCCCGAAGAGCTCCCCAATTGGGGAGCTCTTGCCCGCTCCCCAATTGGGGAGCTGCTCCGGGTGGATACCCTCCGGGCCCGCTCGTACCGCCAGCGCGAGCCGGGCCCGGCAGCCCGGCCTGGGAAGGGAACATGCGCGTTCCCTCCGCCCCCGCTGAACGGGGACGGCAAGATCGGGGGATGGCTGATGACGATCTCTCTCTCGCCCGGCTGGGGGCGAGCGGCTCGGAGCCGGCGGCGTTCTCGCTCGGGGCTCAGCGGGAGCGCACCGTGGACGAGCACATGTTCCGCCCCTTCGCGGACCGGCCCGGGTGGTCCTTCCGGCTGCAGCTGTTCACCGCCGCGGGCCGGCGGCCGGTGGTGGTGGTGACGCAGACCCTCACCGAGGGGATGACGCTGACGACCGGTGCGGAGCAGTACGCCGAGGCGGTGTGGGAGCAGCTGTGCCCGGGCGAGGTGCTGCCGCCGCTGTGGGTGCAGCGGCAGCTGCTCGGTGATGAGCTCGACTGGGGGCAGTCGGAGTTCGAGCTGGTGGAGTTCGCCGAAACCGAGCAGTACCGGCTGCGCCAGCCGCAGTGGTGGCCGGTCACCTTCGAGCAGATGGCACGGCTGGTCGGGGGACTGGTCGACGGGGAGCGAGGCGAGGGGTACATCCCACGCGAGCCAGAGCCGGAGCCTGAGCTGCGCTTCGAGGTGCTGGAGGTCTCCCGGCTCGGTGAGCCGCACCCGTTCCGCGCACCGGAGTGCATGCCGGACGGGTCCTCGCCGCCGGTCCCGTGGTGGCGCCGACTCGCGCGGTCGCTCGCTGGCCGGGGCTGCTGCTGGTACCACCAGGGGGACTGGCGGGTGGTCAGCGAGTTCGCGGTCGCGGTCCTCGCCGAGGGCGTCGCGGCCGGTGTCGAGGCCAGGGACATGGCGGGTTTCGCAGTTCGGCGAGCTGTCGACGCCGGTATGGATCGCTGGCAGCGTCAGGCACTGGACTCGCTGTTCGGGTTGGACTCGGCGATCACGCCGGACGGTGTCGGCGGCTTCGTCAACGGCCAGCACCGAACCCGGGCCATGCTCGACGCGGGGGTGCACCAGACGGTCGTGTTGAAGAGCGTGTGGCCGGAGAAGTAGTCGCCCGGACGACCGGGTGGATCGGACCCGGCCGCCGGGGCACGGCGCCCCGCGTACGAGCGAGGCCTTGCCGCCGCGGCTGCCAGGGGCGATTCGGACCGGTCAGAGTTCGGGGCGGGGCGGGTCTTCGGGAACGATGGCGGCGATGCGTACCGTCGGCGGCCACGGCGGGGCGGGGGAGTAGGCGTGCACGACGTTGACGGCCGGGCGGCCGGACGCCGGGTCGGCCTCGATCCGGGTGGAGTACAGCTCGACCTGGTGGCCGCCTTCGGTAACCGTGCGGATCAGCCGGCCCAGGCGCGGCTGGTGCTCCAGCTCGCGGCGCAGGAGTTCCAGGACCCCGTCAGCACCGAGTTCTTTGGCGCGCTGGGCGGCTCGGTCGGTGATGGCGGCGATCACCTCGCCACCGGGCTGATCGGGGTGGCTCACTCTGCGCCCTGCCGGGCCAGCAGCTCGGCGACGACCTCATCGGCGGCAGCGGTGGCCTCGGGGTCGGCGGCCAGGTGCACCCGGCCCCGGTATGCGGCGAGGATCTCCGCGACGGTGACCAGGTCGACGACGGTGCCCAGCTCGTGGACCTCGGCGACCTGGTCGACCGGCACCCGGCGCAGCAGCTGTTCGGCGAGCTCGGCGTCGAGCCTCTCGGCGTCGCCGGGGAAGCCGTGGCCGGCCCGGAGCGCGGCGCGCAGTTCCTGGACGGTGTCCATCGGCGGCAGCCCGAAGCGGCCACCCCCGTGGTGTTCGGCGTGCTGGGCGCTCATCCCCACCACTCCCTCGCTGTCGGCGTGCCCGGCACCGGGCCGGGCCTGTCCTCTTGACGGTATCCGCTCCGAGTGAGGCGGCGGGAGCGGACCGGGGATCTGGGGTGCCGCCTGCCGGGTAGTCGTCCTACGGGCGGAAGCTCTGGGGGAGTGGCCTGGCCGCCCGCGCGATGGTGCATCAACGGCCCCGGCGAGGTCAGAGCTGCGGTGCTTGCGAGACTGGCTCGGCCTCGGCGATGCCGCCGGGACCGAGTCGACGCCGGGCGCTACTGGCCTGGCTCAGCTCGGGGGAGTCCTGGACGAAGGTCGGTTCCAGGAACGGAGTCCGCTCGGCGGCGAGCATCCTGGCCCGGCCGTCCGGCGAGGGGGTGTGGGCGGCCGGCTCGGAGAAGGGATGCCAGAGAGGCCGTCGGGTGGGTTGATTCATGATCGCCAGTGTGCCAGTTCCTGGGCACCCGCCGGTTCGGGAGACGGGCGTGAACCTCGCGCACAGCGACCGAAGTGACTGGCGGTCAGACAATCGGGCACGGTCGGCCGGTGCTGGTGTTCCGGGTCGGCGGCCCGGCCCGGATCTGCGTCTGCCGTCTCGTTCTGGCTGGCCGCCGCGGGCCGGTCGGCGTCGTCCGTAACCGGCGCGGATGTCGGTCGTTCTAGCGGTGCCGCGTCGATCCGTCGCGGTGTCGAGCACGGTCTCCGCGAGGGTGCCGTGCAGTGGACCCCTGGGGGGAACATGGCGAAGAAGAAGGCGGGGACCGACGGGGCCCGGACCGGCTGGCGCAAGGCTCTGCATCAGGCAGGGGAGTGCTGGACGGCCGTAGCGGACGTGCTGGGGCTGGCCAACAGGATCGCCGTCAAGGTGAACGCCGTTCTGCGGGAGCTCCGAAGGATCGCTGACGACGTGAGCAAGATCAAGGAGCACTTCACCGACGGCTTCGGCTTCGGTACGGCCTGACTGCCGCTGCTCACGCGAACGGCCAGGTGCCCCACTCTCACGTGGGGCACCCGGCCGTTTCGTCGTGCGGCTGCCTGGCCGGTCGGGCTCAGTGCCTGATGGTGGTGTGCACCGCGTACGCGCCGTCGGGTCGGCAGAGCGTCCACTCCGTACCGCCGGGAGCGGCGACCAGGAACGGGTCGCGCAGGTCGCCGCACACCCAGAGGGAGCCGACCCCGTCGGTCATCGAATCCCACAGGTCGGTGGGGATGTTGACCCGGCCCGAGCGGACGGGAGCGCCGCCGGGCGCCAGCAGGCGAACCCTGCAGGCGGTCGTACCGGGGCGCGCGGTGTGCCGCAGCGATCGGGCTTCGTCTGCGGTCAGGGCCTGCAGGTAGCACGGCCAGACCTGCCAGGGGTGCTGGCTTAGGAGGGTGCGCTCGGCCTGGACTCGGGAGCGCCGGTACCAGATCCAGCCGAGGAAGACCGCCAGCGTGCCGAGGCAGATCAGCGCGGCCGAGGCGACCTGGCTGGCCCACTGCCCGAGCAGCACGAGGATTCCGGACACCGCGGCCAGGCCGCCGGCGGCGTACAGCTGCCTGCGGTCGAACGCTTCCTCCGCGCGGACCCGGGACGCCTTCGCGGTGGCCGGAAGGTCCAGGGCCACGCCGGGCAGTACCTGGTAGCCGAACAACTGAGCCTCCACCGCTGCTCCTCTCCGTGGTGCGGTTGGTTGACGTGGTGCTCGGTCACCGCCCCGCGGTCTCGGGGCGGTGGTGGCCGGTCAGGACCGGGCGATGGTCTTCAGCTGATCGAGGGACAGCTCCTGTTGGCGTGCGGCGGCTTCGCTCGCGGTGAACTCGAGGAGGCCCGGGCCGGGGTTTCCGCCGCCCGGGCGCAGCGCCGCGGTGTCCTTGCCGTCGGAGTCCGCCAGCTGCTGGATGTAGGCGGCGAGCGCCCGGGGGCCTCCGCCGCTGTAGCCGACGTTGTACTCGTTAGCACGGTGCTGGGGGAGGAGGGACAGGACGTCGCGGCTGGTCCTGGCCCAGAAGGTGCCGCGGTCGATGACCAGTGCGGTGACGCTCTCGCCGTCGCGCAGGCTGACGGGGGAGAGGGTTTGGTAGGTCCACCGGTCGGTGCTGCCGCTGACGGTGCGGTAGTGCTCGGCGACCACGGGCGTGCCGAACTCCGGGTCGGTGAGGGTGCGCCGGCAGGTGCAGCCGGTCCCGCCGACGGCGGAGGAGCTGTCCGGGTTCTCCGCCACACAGGCGTCGAACAGCCTCGGCATCTCCTGGTTGGTGACCAGGAGGGCGTGCAGGGCGTTGGGGGTGGAGCGGCGCAGGCGGTGCACCCACTCCTGCGCGTACGGGCTGGTGTGTTCGATCCTGGTCTCGGGGTGCAGGCCGGTGGTGACGATGTCCGAGCCGGGCTCCGTGTAAGGACGAAGTTGGCCCAGGAACGTCCGTCCTCCGGGTCGTAGGTGGCTTTGAGGTCGTGCTGGGTGAGGCTCAACTGCGCTCGCTCCCTTGGAGGTTCCCCCGCCGCACAGGCGATGTCACGCTCAGTGTTGCAGGTGCTACCGGGGCGCGTGAGGCCTTCACCGGCTGCGGCCGGATCGCGTCCTGTCGGCCGATTCCCTGCGCGCCGACCAGCGCTTTCATCGCGCTGGCCCGCGGCCGGCCGCCCAACGCAGGAGCCGGGCGTGGGCGAGGCGACGGTCCAGCAGGGTCTCGCCGTCGGCGCGGCGGGCGAGGAGCTGGTCCAGGTAGTCGCTGGCTCCCCGGCTGGCGCGCGGCGGCGGGTTGTCGTCGGAGTGCCGCCGGGCCCGTTGCGGACGCCCGGTGAGCTGGGTGAAGTGTTGCTCGGCGAGGGCCTCCGCCCGGTCGCGCAGGACTTCGACGGTGAGCCGGTCGGAGAAGGCGGCCATCTCCCGGTCCTGCCCGGGGTTGCGGGCCGCATTCATCGCCTCGCCCAGCTCGGCGTTGACCCGGGCGACGACGGCCCGCACGTCCTCCCAGGTCTCCAGGTCCGCCATAGCGAGGTGGTAGTCGACGACATCGGCCATGACCTCGCGGGCGGTCCGGCGGCCGGCGCACGCGGCGCAGCGGTCGGCCGGTGCTGGTGAGCCGCAGTCCTTGCAGGGCATGGCCGGAGCCTGCGGGCTTCCCGGCGCCGGGCAGGCCTCAAAGCTGTTCAGCCGTTCGGTGAACGTGGTGGCCGTTGCCGCCGCCGGCCCGGCCGGGGCGTCGTTGCTGGTCATGAGCACTCCTGGAAGTCTCGGCGGTAGGCGCGCACGGAGGGCGTGGCGGGGTTCGGGCGAGGCCGGCGCAGCGAGCGGACGAACCGCAGCTGCTGCTCGAGCAGTTCACGGGCGGCGGCCAGCCGGGCGCGCTCCCCGGCTTCGAACGCGGCCTTCTCGGCGTCCGAGCGGGTCTCGTACCGGTGGGCGCGGCGCAGCTCGGCCGCGCTCGCCAGCTCGGCTTCCTCGCAGGCGGCGGCGGAGCGGGCCCAGTGCTGCAGCGCGCGGTGGTGGGCTCGGTCGCGGTAGGTCTCGGCGTTGACCCGGTCGGAGGCCGCGATCATGTCGCGGTCCGCCTCGGGGTTGCGGGCGGCGACCAGCTCCCCGGTGATCTCCGCGTTGACCCGGTCGACCACGGCCCGCACGTCGTCCCAGCAGGTCAGGGTGGTCATCGCGAGATTGAAGTTGACCGTCTCCACCATGGCCACGCGAGTGCCCCGGCGGCTGCTGCAGCGCAGGCACAGCCCCGCCGACTGCGGGGCCTGGCAGTCCTCGCACGCCACGGCCAGGCGGGCCGCCTCGGCAGCTGCCTCCCGGGCCTCTCGCTCGTCGCGCTCGGCTTCGTAGCGCAGGCGGCGTTGCTCGGCCTCGCGCTCGGCGGAGGCCAGGGCCTCGGACCGGCGCATCGCCAGGTCGTGCAGGCGCCGCTCGCGCTCGGCCTGAAGCTCGCAGTCGGTGGCGTCGGGCATCTCGGCCAGGACCTGGCCGGCCACGGCGGCCCGGGTCGTACGCCGGTCCTCCACCCGCAGCTCGCAGGTCACACAGTCCGCCCCGGAGTCAAGGCGGATGCCGTCGTCGCACGCCTGGTTCGAGCAGGACTGGCCCTGGGGCAGGCCGCGGCGCAGCATCCAGCCGATCGGGTCGTCGACCAGGGCGCTGCCGCCCTGGCGCTTGAGCCGCCAGGTCAGGCGCTCTGCCAGCGCGGTGGGTGCGTGGGCGGCACCGGTCCAACGGGAGATGTTCCCCAGGGCGGCGCGGACGTGGCCGGCGAGGAACTCCCGGGTGGAGGTGCTGGTCACCCGCCGCAGCAGATCCTCAGCTGGCTGGAGAGCAACCCGCAGGTCAACATCCAGACCGATGTCCCAGCGCAGCAGCCGGACCCCGGACTGCTGGCCGGACCGGTTGCCTGCCTTCGTTCCCGTGCCGACTCGAGATGCTTGCTTGTCCCCGCGAAGCGGGCGGCCGAAGGCATCCACCGGGCCGCGTCCGGCGGGCACGTCCTCGCGCGCATGTGCGTCGCGCGTCACCAACGTGTCCGCTACGCGGGAGAAGCAACCATCTACGGCGCTCGGCTTGTTGAAGTGAGCTTGTTGTAGGTGGCCTGTTTGTGGAGCCGCGACGAGGGGGGCCTGCGGAAGCGAGAGCAGGGGGGTCACGGGAGCCGGAACGAGGGGGGTCAGCAGCTCCTCGGAGCCCTCCCCGAACAGCGCCAGCTGGCCCTCGCAGACCACGTCGGCCGGGTCGGCGACGTCGCCCTCGAGCCCGGGCACGCCTTCGGGCCGGGCCGACTGCCTGGGCTGCGCGAACAGGGCGAGCTGCGCCGCCGCACCGGCCACTGGGGCCGGGTGCACGTCGTACTTCGGGGCCCGGCCCACCGGGGCGTCCCGGGACACCCAGCCGTCAGCCACCAGGTCCCGGGCGATCGTCCGGCACGCCTCCGCGCTCATCCCGCAGGCCTGCGCCAGCGCGGACGCCGAGGCGCTCAGCCCCAGGTCAGAGCGCAGCGAGATCGCGCAGTAGACCTTGAACCGGTGGCCGGACAGGGCGTTGCGGGCGAGCGAGGAGATGGTCACCGCGAGCTCGTCCTCGCCGACCGGCCGGGCCCGCCGGCCGAGCGTGCCGTTGGGGGAGGGCTGGTCGGCCAGCACCAGGATGCCCTCGACCTCCCGCAGCGTTGCCGCCACGGTCTTCTCGTGCAGCCCCAGGGCGCTGGCGAGGGTAGCGTTCGATGCCCAGCACGAGCCGCTGCGCCGGGCGTAGTCGGCGACGGTGGTGACGGTGCGGATCGTGTCTCCGGTGTACCTGGTCAGCCAGGCGGCCGGGAACCGGCACCAGAACGCCCGCTCGGCGCCCATCGGCGCGCCGTCCGGCGCGGGGAAGGTGGAGGCGGACGGCTTCGGGCGCTGGCGCGGCAACACCCCAGACCTGCTGGTCCGGGCCCCCGGGATCGCGGTCACCGGCCACTCCCGGAGCCAACTGGGCGGCGCACAAGCCGGATTGACGGTCCGTCGCAGAGACGGCGTTCGTCTGAAATTGGGCGGTTTCGACGGCGCGCGGGTACGGCGAAGTGGAAAACGGCAGCACGATGCTGCATCATGACCTCGTCTTCGCGAAGTTGGCGAGGGCACGCAGAAGGCCCCCGCTGGGGTCGGCTGTGGTTCTTGGGGAACCGATGAAATCGAGTCGACAGGCCCGGCAAGGCGGTCACTCGCGAGGAAGATCTGGGTGCTTCACCGGGCGGCAATCCCGGTCGACACCCGGGCGGCCCTTACCGCACAACCCTCCCGGCAAGGAGAGTCAGCGGGACGAGGCGCCGCCCCCGACGGCCTAGGTCATCTCCACCCCCACACCGGGCCGGCTGCATTCGGCAGCCGCGGCGAGACCCGCGTTCCTGACGACTCGGAGCGCGAGCGGTTCCACGCGGGCCCAGCCCGATCGGGCGTAGCGCGCGGAGATGAACCCCACCAGCTGCAGGGCAGCGTTCAGCAGGGAAGTCTTGAGGTGGAAGGCCGGGAGCGGCGATGTGCCGCACGACATCGGCCGGGTGCTGTTGCACCTGGAGCCCGTGATCCGGGTACGCTGATTCACAGCGCTACACCATCCTCGATTAGGTGTTCCGCTACGAGTCACTCGGAGCCGTCTGATCCACGGCCCCAGACTCGGGCCCCCGGCCGCCGATCCAGTGGGACTTCCAATCCCGCTCGGCGACCCCAGGGGCCTATTCTTTTTGTCCGACTTGTCTCGCCTGTCGGGGATTCCAACTCCCAATGGCGATTACAGTCAGCACCTGATCCTAAACCCAATGCTGGGCCTAGCCGCCACGCCTTTGCCTCAAGGCGTCTGGTGTGTCGGTCCAGCGCTTCCGGCTCGCTCCTCCCGGTAGTAATGGAAGAGAGCGGCGGTCCCTCCGCCTCCCCCTGCGATCAACACGCGCTGGTTCTGTTTCGCGCACAGATCGCCGGCGATGGTGATCCGCGGGTGCTGATCCGCGGGCGGGCAGTATCCGTCCGCGGTCGACACCAGGCCGGGCAACGAGGCCGGCACCGACCCCAGGTTGGCGAACACGGAGTCGACGCCGATGGCCTTCTGCCCAGCGGTGCCGGCGGGCCTGAACTCGATCTCGAACGGTCCGGCTCCCCGAACGGCTACGTGCGCCACGCGCACCAGCTCCACGCGAGGGTCATCGCGCACCTCGTGGGCCTTGTAGTCGTCCGCTGCGGGATGAAGGACCGTCAGTTTCTGGCCGAAGTCGGGGTGCGTGCGCAGCCAGGTTCCGAGAGGCCGGTCTGCTCCGACCACCACCATGTGCTGACCGGGCGCCGGGACGGGAGCTGACCACAACGCCGACAGCTCCGTCTCCGCGCTGATCCAAGCGACGTCGCTGGCCTTCGCGGCCCGCACGCCGGTAGCGACGATGAGGTGGCGGCCCGTCAGCACACCGCCGTCCGCGAGCGTGACTGCGACCTGGTCCTCGCTGGCGTTCACCGCGATGACCTCCGCCTCCTGGAACCGACAGGCGTCGCCGAGACGGGCCAGGTCGCCGATGAGAGACCTGGCGTAGCTGGGGCCGTCCGTCCAACCGCCGGGGAGGTTCTCCAGGTGGCCGATCTGCCAGAGCTTTCCGCCGGGTCGAGGCTCCGCGTCGATGAGCACGGAGGTCATCCCGATGCTGGCGGCCATGATGGCCGCGGCGCATCCGGCCGGGCCGGCACCGACGATGAGCAGCTCGGCGTCCTGCGGCGTCGCCTTCACTGGTGGTCCCCCGTGGAGTTGAGCCAGGTCATGACCCGGGAACTGGTGACGATCAAGCGCCGTCCGAGGTTGCGGCCGGCGAGTTCGAGTCCGATGTCGTGGTAGCGCGTACCGCCGGAGGAGGCGCACGCGTCGGCGACCACCCATGGGGTGATGCCGTGGTGGTAGGCCCCGACGGCGGTGTCGTACACGCAGGAGTCGGTGTCGATTCCGCAGACGACGAGGTCCGTCCATCCGGAGGTCCGGAACAGGTCGAGGACGCCGTCCGCCAGGAACAGGTTCGAGGTGGTCTTGGTGACCGCCGCTGTCGCTCGATCGGCGAGGCGCTGCAGGCCGGGTGCGAGAGCCTGCTCGGCGTCCGTGCGCAGCTTGGTCCAGCTGCTGATCTTCTCGTACGGCGAGTTCGGAGGGTTGTGGAAGGACGCCACGATCGACGCCCCGCCGGCGTCCTGCCACGCCTCCAGAAGGCCGGTGGCCACCGGGACCGCGGGCGCACTGGCCTCGTTGACGAAGCCAACCTGGACGTCGACTACGACCAGGACGGTCGAGGTCAGCGCCGCGGGGGAAGTCTGGCTACTCACGGGGCGATCTCCTTCAGGGCTTCCAGCGCGGTGGACAGCTGCTTGGGAAGGTCGCTGGTCCCCACGATCGCCTCCCGCATAGCGCGGTGCTGCGCCGTCTCCGTCGGTCCGGCCGAGGTCAGCTTGGTGAGGACGCCGCGCAGCCAGCGCCAGCCGACGGAGGGCAGCGTCTCGGGGTCCTGACCGTTCTTCACCGGGTGGAGCATGCGCAGGGAGAGCGCCCACAAGGCCTGGAGGTCGAGCTCCAAGGCGACGATGGCGCCGATCGGCAGGGCGCGCTCTGCGGGGTCCGGGTGGTAGGCGACGCCCGACCACCCGGCCACCCCGTGTGAGACACCGCCGGCGAAACGGATTGCGTCGCGGTGGCTCCACCCCTGTTCGAAGCGGTCTGCTTCGATGCCCAGCGAGACCGGCCTGAGCTCGTCCGACCGGTCGACCAGCACGGACGGCGTGGCCATCAACTGCAGCCCGGTGTCGAGGTCGCCACTGCTCCAGGGGTGGGTGCGCACCTCGTAGACCGACAGCACGTACTCCGGCTGGTCGATCGTCACCTCGCGCCCTACCAGGGTCGTTGCCAGCTCCATGACGGCCTGCTGCGTCCAGCGACGGTTTCCCGGGTACGAGGGGTAGCGCCACAGTGCCAGCTCCGTCACGGAGTTCGGCCGGAGGTTCTGCTCCAGGTGCAGGACGCCGATCCCGAAGCCGTAGACGTGCAGTCGCGCACGCCGGTCGTCCGTGTTCCCGCGAAGAGCGTGGGTGCGCTGGTCCAGCTCGGCCGGGCCGTGCGGGTGCTCGGTGCCTGCGCGGAACAGGATCTCTGCCGACGTTCCGAGCTGGACCGGGATGAACTGGTGCGACACCAGGGAGAGTTGGGGGCCGGCGCTGGGGCCCGCTTCCGACGGCAAATTCACTTCGCCGTTCTGCTGGAGTCGACGCTGGAATTCCGCGCGATCAGCAGGGGAGAGCAGGGCGACGGCGCTGTCGAGCAGCTGGGCAGTATTTGAGTTGCACATGACGCTTGCCCCCTTCTGGCGCCAGGTGACGACAGTGTTCCGCGAGATGTCGAGATGCTCGGCGAACGCGCGGTCCGACATCCTCAGCACCTGCTGGAGAGCTGATGCCTCCCGACCCGTCCACCGTTCGACGCGGGTGACCACGATTCCACTCCCTCCCCGATCTTTGTCGCTGAGTCTGCCGAAACTGATCCAGAAGTGGGCCAGAACTGGGCCACCACTGGTCCGGAGGGATCTCCCCCTCCGGTTGTGATCTCCCCATGCTTGATCCCCGGCGGCCGTTGTGGCCGGAAATAGCAGAGGGGAGGGCAAGTGCGTAGAGCTCGGTGCGTGGACTCCGGCAGCGGCCGGAGTCCGGCGTCAGCGGAGTCCGTTGAGCTCCAGGCCGTCGTAGACGAGCTCGGTCCGGCTCGGGTCGGCCGCGATCTGCAGCAGCTCGACGGGTCTGTCGTCCCCGTCGAACAGCAGGCGCTCGATCTGGACGACCAGGCTTCCGGGCGGAAGGTCGAGAAGTCCGCTTTCGGCCTTCGTCGCTTCGCGGAGGAACACGCGCTCGGAGGCGGAACCGACCAGGCCGGCTGCGGCCAGGCGGGCCAACGTGCCTCCGACGACCTTGTCGTCACCGTCGAGTCCGGCCGCGCGCGCCACGTCCACGGGGTACCAGGCCTGCTGGAGCTGCACCACCTCGTCCCCTGCCGCGGTTTCCAGAACCGCATGACGAGTACGCCCCACGACGGTGTAGCCGCGCGCCTCCGTGAGGCGCAGCTTCGCGGCCACGCTGGCCGGCGCCTCACCCTCGGACGTGGCCACCAGAAGCATCCGGCCCTCGAGGCCCTGCGCCGCGAGGGCACTTTCCCAAGGTCCGAAGCTGCCTCCCGGCTCCACGGTGCTGCCGTACCGATTGAGCCGGATCTTGATGGGACGACGGTCCCGCACGAGGTACCCGCTGCCGCGCACACCTTTCACCAGGCCCTTGCGCTTCAGCTCGCGGTAGGCGGCGCTGATCGTGGTGGTGGAGCCACGTCCAGCATCGAGCAACTGCTTCATGCTCGGAGCGGCGCTGCCCGGTTCCAACTGGGCGATCTCCGCTTCCAGCTCCTCGGCGAGTTGCTCCCACCTGGCGGCCACTCGGATACCCCCTTCGTCCACGAGCGCGTGATGTCTGTGCACAGTAGTGAACCACATCAGCAACTACTGCGCATCAGCGAAAGTTTTTACGGGCAGATGCGCATTAGCCTTGACGGGCCGATCGGCACCATGCCATGGTTGTCACGTCGCCAAGCAAGCCGGGAGTCGCAACCCGGGCAGGCTGGCGCAACGTCAGATCGCTGTGCTGGAACCGGGAGTCGCAACCCGGGGAACGCACTGCGGGCCCGGGATGTCGCACTCCCGGGCCCGCAGCCGGCGCGGGTCGCAATCCGCACCGCGGCGATCGCCATCATCCTCAACTTCACTGAGGGAGTCACTCGCCGTGAGCAACATGATGTCGCAGGTCGGCACCGCCGACCACACCGCCCCCGAGTTCGAGCCGACGGCCGCCGAACGGGCCTGGCTGGACGACCGGATCGCCGGCTGGGGCCAGAGCCAGGCCGAAATCCAGGACATCCAGGACCAGGCCGCCCAGCTCCAGGAGCAGCTGGTGGGGGGTGCGGTCTGATGGGCCTGCTCGACAGCGCGAAGTCCTACCTGGGACTCGGCTCCAGCCGGCCCTCCACCACCAGCTCGGGGACGACCACCCACACCGGCGGATCGTCGTCCGGCGGCTGGCACCGCTACGACCCGGCGGCGGCAACGGGCCAGCCGCGCGAGGTCCACCCCGCGTCCGCCGCGACCGACAAGGACGGCCAGCGCGAGTACAGCCCGGACCCGTACGGCCAGCCTGGCGCCGAGCAGCACACGGTGCGCAACTTCGGCCGCCCGTACACGGCCGAGGCCGGGGGTGCCCGATGACGCTCACCCCCGAGCCCCTGGCCAACCAAGCCGACGAAGCACTGCGCAGGGTCCGCAAGGACCCCGCCAAGGAGAACGGCGGCGGCTCCGACACCGGCTCCGGCCAGTAACTCCCCGCCAGTCCCACCTGGCAGTTCGGCTTCGCCTTCCCGCCGCCTGTCCCTCGGAACCGCCCTGGCATGTCCATGCCTCCCAGGGCGGCGCCGGGGGTGGTGCGGCGGGCCCCACGGGGCCCCGCACCTACCTCGCACCACCCCCGCACCCGGAGGGTCGGCCTGAAAACCACCCGAAGGAAGTGCCCGTTGCTTTCCCCCAACTCCATAGAGCGCCAACACAGTTAGGCCCCGACGGCCGCGAGCGTGACGCCGCCCCGGGGTGCACCACCACTCACCTTGTGACGCACGGACATTCGGCTCGGGGCCCCGCCTCCCCGTCATCCAGGCGAGCCCCACCCGGCTTCCGGCCGGGCGGGAAGCGGCCATCCCGACTCCCTGGCACGGAGGCGCGGCCGTCACGCACCCAAGCACCACCGAAGCATCGGCTGCCGCCCGGGCCCCGGTCCGGGCGGCAGCCAACTTCTCTCCAGGAAACCGGAGTTGCCCCGATCTGCCGCGAGCGGCGGGTGGGGGGAGTTCCGGAACCAACCACCGGTCTCCACCAAGCGTGACCCACCCCGCGGTCTCGGACCGCCCTGGGCCGCGCACCACGACGACTGATCTCCCGCACCGCCCCGGGCCGCTTCGGCCGCCGGGGGCAGCGGGCGCCGTCCCGCCCGGCCCGAGGCGGGAGCACATCCCGAACCCGAAGACGAAGGAGAAGTTGCCATGGACTGGCGCCACCGCGCGGTGTGCCGCGAGGAGGACCCGGAGCTGTTCTTCCCGATCGGGAACAGCGGCCCGGCCCTGCTGCAGATCGAGGAGGCCAAGGCGGCCTGCCGCCGCTGCCCGGTCATGGAGCAGTGCCTGCAGTGGGCGCTGGAGACCGGCCAGGACCACGGGGTCTGGGGCGGCATGAGCGAGGACGAGCGGCGTGCGATGAAGCGCCGCGCCGCCCGGAACCGGGCCCGGACGGCCGGCTGATGGCCGCCGCGACGAACACCGTCAGCGCCCGGATCGACCGGTTGACGGAGCGGGGGGCGAAGGCCGCCGCGCACTTCGGGCTGACCCAGCCCGACTGGGCCAAGGTCGGCCGGGAGATGCGGCGCCCGGGCCTGCGGGCCCTGACGCTGGTCGGCGCGGTCCGGCTTGTGGCCGCGGCGGCCGAGCTCGACCGCACCACCAGGAGCCAACTCGAGCGCCGGATGCTCGCCGTCGACCGGGCGGAGACCCGCCTGGTCCTGTACCTGCGCCTGTACACGCTGCCCGTCCCGGGCCGCCGCTCCGGCGGGCTGGCACCGCGGTCCGAGGTGCGCCGCTTCAAGGCCCGGCTCGACAGCCACCTGTGCGACCTGGACACCGACCGGCGGGACGAGGGCGTGGCCGCACTCGCCCGGCTGGGCCTGGGCCTGGTCAACCACCTCGTCCACGCCACCAACCTGCCCGTCTGATCTCGGCCCGGGTGCCCCGGCCCCCGGGCGCTGACCGCCCTGACCGCTTGGAGGGTGCACCGTGCTCGAGAACTCCCAGCTGTTCTGGCTCCTGCTGTCCTGCGGAGTCCCGCCGGCCCTGTGGGGCGCGGCGATAGTGCTCGACCGCCTCTACTTCACCCCCTACCTGGACCGGCTCGACCCGGAGGAGGACTGCCATGAGTGACAAGCCGATCAACCCCACCCGAGTCGAGAAGGCCGACGAGTGGGGCTCGGGGGACCAGCCGCCGCCGGGCGGCGGGGGAACGCCCCCGCCCCCGCCGCCAAGCGCCCCGCCGCCCCCGCCGCCGTCGGGGTCCGACGACCCGAACGGGTCGGAGCACCGGTGGTACGGCTCCGGCGGCGGGGGCGGCCTGGCCGCCGCCACGATCCCGAGGCAGGCCGCGCCCGCCGCCGTCCCGCCGGTTGTCCCCTCGATCAACGTCGTCCACCAGCACTTCTACGGCGCCCCGGCCGTTCCGGTCCAGGCGCCGCGGTTCTCGCTGCGGCGGGTGGTCACATCAGGCACCGAGGCTCTCCGTGCGACGGGCGGCCTGGTTCTGGTCGCCGTCGTCTACAAGGCCGACGCCGGCTACTACGAGGGTGTCTGGCTGGCGGCCGGGCTGGCCGCCGTCGGCGAACTGGTCGCGCGGCTGAAGAACCAGTACGTCGGCTGGTTGGTGCGGGTCCTGACCTACGCCGTCGTCGAGGCAAGCGTCCTGACGCCCGTCGGCCGGCACGCCGTCAGCTACCTGTTCACGGGGGTCTGACCATGGACCTGGCCGTCAGCCCCGCGCAGCTGTCCATCGGCGGACTCGCCGTTTCCGCGGGCGCCCTGCTGTTCGTCTCGATCCGCACCGTCCTGCGCTGGCGCCGCGAGGGTTTCCACTGGCGGAGCGACTGGGCAAGCCTGATCGTCTTCGCCTCCGGCCTGCTGATGGGCCTGGTGTCCGCCCTGTGCGCTGGCGGCCTGCTGGCCCTCGCCGCGCACAACGTCGCCAAGGCCACCAACAAGGTCGGCAACACCGTCACCGGCCACGGCGCCGAACACCTTCTCGCCCCGGCGCAGCCCGCCGGGCTCCAGGCCGGCGGCGGCTTCGCCGTCTTCCTCCTGCTGCTTCTGCTGGTCGTGCTGTGGCGCTGCAGCGACTCCGCGCTGCGTCGCCGGATCGTGCTCGGCGGCGTGATCGGCAGCTCCCTCGGCCTGGCCGGCGGTGTCGTCGGTGCGGCCTCGGTGACGGTGATCCCGTGGCTCAACGCCATCGGCGCGCCGTACCTCCAGAGCTGACCGTCCTTCCACCAGCTCCGCCCGGCGTCGCCCAACGGCGCTCCGGGCGGCAAAAGCCCTGCTCACTCACCCCCTGATGGGAGATCAACATGTGGAACATCCCGGCGACCGGCCTCACGATGGGTGGCCTGCTCACCGGACTGGCCATCCCGGTCATCTACCTCAGCCGTTTCGGCGCGACCCACGTCAAGAACCGCAAGGCGGCTCTGAGGAACTCCACGGAGCTCGTCCCCGTGGTGCTCGGCATGGCCTACGGCACGTTCACCACCGCCACGACCGCGGGCCTGATCGGTGCCTTCACCGGCATCGTGACCTGGCTCGGCAACGGGGCGGGGAGCCTGGCGATGTGGGGGCTGGTCGGCGGGCACACGACGCTCAACGTCCGCTCCAACCCGCTGGAGCTCGACGGCGCGGGCGGTCTCGTCCTGCTCCTGGTGAGCATCGCGATCATCGCCGCGTGGAAGCCGGTCCCTGAGCAGGCCAAGAAGCGCATGAAGTGGGGCGTGGTCTCCGGCATCCTGCTCGGCCTGTCCGCGACGCTCGGCGGCGCGGTGGCCGCGACCATCATCCCCGCCGCGAACAGCGCAGGTGCCGCGATCGTCGGCGCCATCAACTAGCAGCATCCGGCCCGGATGCCACCGGTCGCCCACGCCCCGCACCCGTTCCGACGGGACACGGGGCGTGGACGGCCGCGACCACCCGGACCAGGCCAACCCACCGCACCCCCCTTTGGAGGAGGACCGTGAGCAGCACGCCCGCGCGGATCGTGTACGACGCCGAGTTCATCGACGACGACACCGACGACCCGCAGCAGCAGAGCACCGACAACGAACAGCAGCAGCCGAGCCGGGCCACCGGGGTGCTGGCCTACCTCAACGACGGGCTGCGCCGCCAGGCGGCCACCACCCGCGCGGGCCTGCGCGTCATCCGGGAGGAGCGCGGCACCTGGCTGAAGGCCGGCAACCTGACCGACGACCACCTCCACTCCCTCTACCTCAACAGCCGCCACAAGAAGTGGAAGGACGAGCAGACGGCCGAGGTCAACCGGCTCACGGCGAAGGCCAAGGAGCTGGAGGAACAGGCCGGGAAGGTCGTCGCCGCGGTCAAGGGCGACGGCACCAACCCCAAGGAGTACCTGGAAGCCCAGAACACCGCCGGTGCGCTCCTGACCGAGGCCGCGGCGTGGCGGGCCGCCGCCCAGGAGATGGAGGAGCGTCCTTACACCGGCCACCGGCAGCCGACGGCCGCCGACCTCGCCAACCACCGGCGCCGGGTGAGTAACCGGCGCCGGTGGGCGACGGCGGCGCTCGGCCTGGTCGTCGGCTTCGCCGAGCTCGAGATCGGCGGCCTGGTGATGCCGTCGCTGACCGCCGTGGGTGTCCTGGTCGCCGCGTGGGCCAAGGGCCGACTCGACTGGCGCTCCTCCGACCCCGAGGTCAAGCCCCTCAACTACGAGCCCGATGCGCCCGCCGCCGACCAGCCCTCCGCGCAGCACGCAGCGGGTGCGGCGCGCGGCCCGCAGGCCCAGGCCGGTGCGGCATCGCCCGGACCGGGCCCGCAAGACACGGCGGCGACCGGCCCCCGGCCCGGTGCCCAGGGGCAGGCCGGGTCCGTGCCCCCGAACTTCACCAAGCCGCCCGCTCCGGAGCAGCCGGACGAATTGCCCGAGGAGGTCGTCCTGCTGAATGCGGCGCTCACCGCGGCTGGCCTGCTGCCCCCGCCGAAGCGGGGTCGGGAGCCGCTGAGCGTGCAGGTCGTCACCAGGCCCGACTACGGGATCGGCAACGGCTTCACGATGACCGTGGACCTGCCGCCCGGCGGCGGCAAGCTGGTCAAGCACGTCCTGAAGAAGCAGGACGTCGTCGCAGCCGAGCTGTCGATCCCCATCACCCAGCTCGCCATCCGCGAGGTCCCGGCCGCCGAGGGCGGCCACGGGCGCCGCATGGACGTCTGGGTGGCCGAGGAGGACCCGTACCTGGCCGTCGGCCACGCCCAGAGCGTGCTCGCCGACGCCGACTTCTGGGACTTCTGGGGCGGCGTGCCGTTCGGCCAGACGATCCTGGCCGAACGCCGCGACCTGCCGACCCAGTTCGCTGGCGGATTCACGAGCATGTTCTTCAGCGGCATGATGAGGTTCGGCAAGACGTTCGCCATGAGGATCGCCGTCGCCGCCGCGCTGCTCGACCCGGGCGTGCGGCTCTACCTGGCCAACGCCAAGCGCGGTGCGGACTGGCGCAGCGCCCGCAAGGTCGCGCACCGCTTCACCGAAGGCCTGGGCGAGCAGGAGCTGCTGCAGTTCGAGGACATGCTCGACGAGCTGACCGAGGACATGGAGCAGCGCTACGCCCATCTGGGGCAGCTGGACATCTCCCTGGTACCCGAGGGCCGCCTCACCCCGGAGCTGGCGCGCGAGCACGGCTACCCGATCCTGCTGGGCGTGATCGACGAGCTGCAGATGTACCTGCTCGCGATGACGCCCAAGCGCCGGGAGCGGGTCCTCGCCAAGCTGAAGAACCTGCTGCGCGGCGGCCCGGCGGCCGGCGTCTTCCTCATCTGCGGCACCCAGCGGCCCGACGGCGAGGAAGTGCCGACGGGATTCCGCGACATGTTCGGGGTGCGGGTCTCGGTGCGCTGCCCGGACAAGCGGAGCAGCCGGATGTGCCTGGGCGACCTGGCAAGCGACGCCGGTGCGGACGCCTCCGTGCTGACGGAGGATCACGTCGCCATCGCTGTCATCGCCGTCGGCCACCAGTGGCAGATCGTCTCCATCGACTACCTGACCAGCGTCGCGTTCGACGACGTGTGCGAGCGCGCCCGCGCGCAGCGGGAGCGGGCCGGGACGCTGTCCGGCGACGCGGCCGGCGACTTCCGGCAGCTGGAGTCCGAAGCCGTCCGCGCGGTGCGGGCCTGCCTGACCGCGCTCGACGAGCTGGACACCGACCGGGCCACGCTCGCCCTGCTCGCCCGGCACATCGGCGGCCGGGACGAGGGCGACTTCGACGAGGACCACCCCGACGCCAGCCCCGGCGAGTTCGCCGGCATCGAGGCGGACGAGCTGCGCCAGCTGCTGAAGGACGCTGGGTGCGGCAACACGACCTCGATCGGTGCGGTCGAGGGCCAGAAGAACGCCTCCGGCTACAAGCGCGAGGCCCTGGAGAAGGCGCTGGAGAAGGCCAAGGCCGCCCGCGAGAAGTAACGACGTTCGATCACATCGCTGCGGGGCCGCCCGGCCGGGCTATCGGCCGGGCGGCCCCGCCCCGTTCCCGCACCGCCCACTTCCCCGACATCCCCGAAGGGAGCGCTCCACCATGACCCCCCGCAAGTCCAACTCGCGGGCCCGCCGCGGCGGCGGGCCCACCACGCGCAGCACCCAGACCGGCGTGCAGCCGCCGGACACCGCTCCGCAGCCGACCGCGCAGCCGGACCAGGACCGGCTCGCCGCTGCTCTGGCCGAGGTC
This sequence comes from Kitasatospora sp. NPDC002522, assembly GCF_053595195.1. Taxonomy (NCBI): domain Bacteria; kingdom Bacillati; phylum Actinomycetota; class Actinomycetes; order Kitasatosporales; family Streptomycetaceae; genus Kitasatospora; species Kitasatospora sp. NPDC002522. Next base: position 11,619 of record NZ_JBSFXE010000030.1, on the reverse strand, counting down.
GGCCGCCAGGCCGACACCGCGGCGCAGTGGACGGCCGAGGCCGAGGCGCTGCGCGCGACGGCCGTTGACGAGGCCGAGACGCTCACCTCCCGTGCAGAGAAGGCCGCGGAGAAGCTGATCGCCGACGCGGAGGAGCACCTGGCCCGGGTCCGCGCCGACGGTGCGGCGAAGCTGGCCGAGGCCGAGCAGAGCGCCACCGCGGTGGTCACGGCGGCGGCGCAGCAGGCCGACCGGATCACCGCCGAGGCGAAGGCCGCCGGCGAGCAGATCACCGCGGAGGCCGAGCAGCAGGCGACGCAGATCCGCGCCGACGCCTCCAAGGCGGCGACCCGCGACCGCACCCACGCCCAGGAGGCGGTCAGCACCGCCGAGAACAGGGCGGAGTGGATCACCACCGGCGCCGAGAACCGGGCCGCCCAGGTGCGAGAGGCGGCAGACAAGGAAGCTGGCAAGGTCCGGGCCGACGCCCAGGAGCAGGCGGCGGCGCTGCTGGCCGACGCCCGCCGCCGCGCCGAGGAGGACCGGCAGGCGGCGCAGAAGGACGCGGACGCGATCCGCGCCCAGGCGCATGCCCTGCGGGAGGAGGCCCAGCAGGAGGTCGAGAAGGCGTCGGCCGCTGCCCGGGCCAGCCGGTCCGCGGCGGCCGACGAGGCTGACCGGATCGTCTCCGAGGCCCGACAGGACGTCCAGCAGCGGAGGGAGGTTGCCGACAAGGAGGCCGGCACCCTGCGCGAGAGGGCCGAGGACGACGCGGAGAACATCCGCGAGCAGGCCCGCAAGCAGGCCGAGCAGATCCGCGACGAAGCCGCGCGTCTGCTCGCCCAGGACAAGAAGGACACCGCCGAGGCGCTGGAGAAGGCCAGGGCGTTGGAGAAGCAGGCGCAGAAGGCGAACGACCGAGCGCACCTGGCCGAGGTCGCCGCCAAGCGGTACCTGCAGCAGGCGACCAGCCGCACCGCACGCAAGCTGGAGAACCAGCGCCTCAAGCGGGAGGCCCGCGAGGCCGAGCGCGCCGGGAAGCCCACCGTGGCCGGCCGGGTGAAGGCGTTCATCCGGGCCAACGCCGAGCGGCTGCTGGTCGTGGTGCCGATCACCGCGCCGATGGCCGTCGCCTGGACCGGCCAGGCCGGTTTCGCCCGCGACATCCTCGGGTGGATCGCGCCGTTCACGATCCTGTTCGCCGCCGCGTGGGAGCTGTCCACCGCCTTCACGGCCTGGATGTACCACCAGGCCCGCAAGAGCGGCGACGCCGGGACGCTCTACCGGGTCAGCACCTGGATCTTCGCCTCCGGCGCCGCCCTGATGAACTACTGGCACGCCAGCGCCCAGGTCGTCGGCCGCCAGTATGACTACGCCACCGGCAAGTGGGTCGACCAGATCACCTACTGGCACTTCACCCCGAAGGCGGTCTCGTTCGCCGCGATGTCGATCGTCGGCATCGTGCTGTGGGAGCTGTACGCGAGCCTGATCCACCGCAAGGCCCTGCGGGCCGCCGGCCTGGTGACCCGGGTCCGGCCCCGGATCGGTCTGATCCGCTGGCTCCGGTATCCGGCACACAGCTTCGCGGCATGGTCGCTGGCGATCACCGACGAGGCGCTGTCCACGGTCGAGCTGGCCTGGACTGCGGCGGCGAACCGGAGGGCGATGGTTCGGCGAACCGACCTCGGCGTGGTTCGCCGGTTCGTCGCGGGCGCGATCGGCGTCGGCGACTGGATGCCGGTTCGCGCGCTCGCGCCGATCCCGAACTCCACCTTGGTGCTCGCCGTCACCGGTTCGCCGAACCCGGCGAACCTGCCGCAGTTCGCGGTCCGGCTCACCCGGGCGGGTTCGCCGAACCAGTCCGCGAACCGGGCCGTCACGGCCGCGAACCGCGAACTGCCGGGGCCGCGAACCGGCGCGAACCCGAACCGGCGCGAACTCGAACCCGCGAACCGGACCGTCGGCGAACCGGCCCCGGCCGAACCGCGAACCGGACCGCAGCAGGACGAACCCGAGGCGCGAACCACTGTCGACGAAGCCGCTGCTGCTGGTTCGAACCGTCGAACCAGCGCGGCCCAGCAGATCGCTGAGCAGGAGGTTTTGCAGGTCCTCGAGCTCATCCGCGCTCACGGGCGCGACACGGTGGACCTCGCGTTCGTGATGAAGCAACTCGGCATGAAGAAGACCACGGCGCACCACCGCCTCGCCGAGGCCCGCCGCCAGTTCGACAGCGGCCAGGTCCAGCAGACGGCCGCGAACCAGTCCCCGGCGAACCGCGAACCGGCTTTGGCGAACCGCTGACCGTCCGAACCGGCCTCCCGCGAACCGCGAACCGGCCCTGGCGAACCGCGCTGGCGAACTGAACCGGCCTCCGGCGAACCGCGAACCGGCTTTGGCGAACCGCTGACCGTCCGAACCGGCCTCCGGAGAACCGCGAACCGGTCCCCGGCGAACCGCGCTGACGAAGTGAACCGCGAACCACGCGGTCCGGCCCCGGGATGAACGAAGCACCCCGGGGCCGGTGGGCAGCAACTGCCCAGCGGGCCGGTCTCGTCCCCGGCCCGCCCCAATCGTCCCGCACGGCGAACCGCGCGGGCACCACCCCGAACCGATGAAGGAGCGCCACCGCATGTCCGGCGACAACCTGCAGAGAATGACCAACGCAGCCGAACTGTCCCTCGTCACCGTCGAGGGCATCATCACCGAGTTCAGCGGGCGCTACCCCCGCGAACTCGTCCTGACCGACGCCTCCGGCAGCCTGACCATCGTCGTCAACGGCAGCTGCCAGGGCGGCACGGCGGCCAACGACCGCACCGACCTCGTCGGCACCTACGCCGTCGTCGCCGGCCGGCGAGAGGACCGCGGTCAGGTCCTCGCCTCCATCATCGAGATCCCCGCGGCCTCCGTGGCGCGCGAGCTGCTCATCCCGGCGACCCTCCCCGAAGGGGCCCTTTCCGTCCTCGCGGCGACCGTCAAGGCCCCGTTGGCCCTCCCGAGCGGCAACAACAATCCGTAGCGATCGGCCCTCGCCGTAGGGCACGGAGTCATGGCGGTGCTTCCGCCCCGGAGGTGTTCGGGGCGGGAGCACCGCCACGCTCGGGCTCCACCCGGCCGACCCCGCCCTCCAGCCCGATTCCTCGACAACCGGGTCTCCCGGCAGGTGGCTTCGAAGATCCACCATCCCGAAGACAGAATCACGGAAAGTCACCCATCTTCCTCGAGTTCCCCCGTCGGCCGATCAGGCGTCGACCGCCTCATGCCTGCGGCCGGCGGCACCGCACCGGAACTTCGCCCGAGCCGGGGACGAGCCGACTGTGGCCGGCGCGAGAGCCACCCCAGGTATCCCGCCTCCCCATACCTGCTCCGCCTGCTAACCCGCAGGTCAAAGGACATGCAGATCTGCTCTTGGGCTGCTCGGCACCTGCTCGGCGAACCCGGCCGGCCAGTGCCCGCGAGCAGGCGCTGAGCAGCCCCAGAGCAGGCCGTGAGCAGCCTCCGGCCAGGCTCCGGCACCGCTCCACGCGGGACACGGGGCACCCGGGGGAGATCTGCCAGCACCTCCTGGAATGTCACTGAACGTCACCAGATTCCCAGGCCCCGGGGCCACCCTCCGAGCCCGGGTACGAGGCGCCGCAAGGACCCTCGACCACTCGCCCATCCGATCCCGAAGGACCACTGCCGCCGCCATGACCGACCCGCCGCCCGCCCGGACCGCCGTACTCGACCAGGTCGAAGCCGCACTGCGCGACATCACAAACAGTTACCGAAACACCCAGCGCCCGCTGTGGAACGCGACCCGCACCACCGTCCGCAACGGGTCGGTCTTCTGGCGCTGGGCCCTGTTCGAGTTCGGCACGCGCCAGCAGCGCCGGACCGCCGAGCGGACGCGCTGGCGCGACCGCCCCACCTGGCTGGCCGGCCGCCTCGCCGCGCTCACCGCCTACACCGCCTTCGCCCTCGCGTACTTCGACCTCAACACCCGCGGCAGCCGAGCCGACATCGGCACGGCCATCACCGTCGCCGCCGGCTGGCTGCTCGCCCACCACCTGCTGCGTACGGCAGCCGCCCGGCACTCCGTAGCGCTGCGCTGGGTCCGCCTCACCGGCAGGACCTGGCCGCTCGCCGCCGTCCTCACCGCCGTCGTCGAAGCCCGCCTGTGGCCCGACGGCTTCCTCGCCGGAGTGCTCGGCACCTGAGCAGTCCGGCACCCGAACCACCCTCAACCACCACCACCGTGAACGGAACCGTCATGTCCATTGCCCTCACCGTCGCCACCGCCCTTGCCACCCGCGCCGCCGACCTCGCCCAGCGCCAATCGCCCAGCGCCTTCACCATCGGCATCGACTTCGACCAGGTCATCCACGACGACTTCGACGGATGGCGCGAAGGCGCCATCTACGGGCCGCCGATCCACGGCGCGATCGAGGCCCTCGACCGGCTCCTCCGGGCCGGTTGGAGCCTGTTCGTGATGACGGCCCGCCACCCCCGGCAGCATGAGGCCATCGCCCAGTGGCTGCGCCAGCGCCTCGACTGGGAGGTGATCGTCGACGACCAGGACCCCGAGCGCGCCTACTGGCACGGCCCCGAACTGCTCGTCAGCTCCCGGAAGTTCGGCGCCCTGGCCTACATCGACGACAAGGGCCTGACGTTCCACAGCTGGGAGACGGTGCTGGACGGCCTGCCCGACCGACCCGACACCTCCGCCTGGGCGTCCGGCACCGAGGCCGCCCCCGCCGCCGCGGACACCACCGTGCCCGACTGGTTCGCCGACGCGGACGCGGCCTACTGCCAGCAGCGCGTGGACCAGGACGTCGACACCTACACCGCCCTTCGGCACCAGGCCGACCAGATCAACGCCCTGCTCGACAAGCTCGGCGTCACCCCCGTCCGGCGCGCCGAGGTCGGCCGGGGCCTGTTCCTGGTGCCCGCCCTGCTGCTCGAAGCCGCGGAAGACGGCGACGGAAACGAGGTCCAGGCCACCTGGGACAGCGGCTTCGAGCACGTCGCGCTCGCCGTCCGGGAAGCCGAGGACCTGCCCAACGGCACCGCGCGGATCGTCGGAGCCCTCTGCGACCTGGCGGACATCGCCAAGGCCCGCTACGCCCCCGCCCCGCCGGCCCGCCCCGACGCCGGGATGGACCCGCTCGCCATCGCGCTCGCGGCGCTCGCCCGCCGCGTCGACCCCGACTGCCTCTCGGCGGACGCCCACGCCGTCACCACCGCCCTTCACGGGCTGACCGCCGCGATCGTCCTGGCCACTGGCAGCGCCGGCACCCGGGTCTGATTCGGCCGGGCGATCACGCTGCCCGTCACCTCCCCGGCCCAGCAGATCGGGTCGGCCGGTGGACGTGACGGGCGGCGCGGCCGTCCGGCCGGATCAGACCCGCTGCCCGTCAGGGGAGCGGCATCAGGAAGGAAGAACAACATGGGTCTCCACTGGGGCACCATGACCGGCCACGTGAGCTGTAGCGGCAGCCAGGCCTTCGCCGAGGCGCTGCGCTCGGCCGGAGTCGGCGACAGCGTCACCGTCGAGAGGTTCCTGACCGCCCTCGGAAGCGACTGGAAGGGCGACCACTTCTTCTTCAGCGCCGGCGAGGCGGGGGAGATCCGGGACGTGGTCCGCGAGGTCCGGCTCGGCACCGAGTGGAGCGGCCTGCTCGAATCGCTGGCGATGGACGCCCAGCAGGCCGTCGACTCCGGCGGCTGGAGGATCGAGTGACCCCCGCCGACCGGGGCGCAGCAGGAGACGAGCCCGCCGCCGACCCGCTCGCGGCCCGGGCCGAAGAAGCGGAGGAGCGGGGCCAGTTCAGGGAGGCTGCCCGCCTCTACGACGAACTCGCCCAGCGCCGCCGGGCCGAGTACGGCCCGTACGATCCGCGGACCCTGGACGCCTTCGAGGCGCTGGCCCGTGTGATCGCCGGTGACTAGCAGACCGAACGGACGCCCCGCTCGTCACCTCGCCGGCGCCGGCAGCGGGCTCGAGCGGCGCATCGCGGCGGGCGCGGGGCCTCACCACCGATGACGGCTGGGCCGCCGCCGCGTCTTGACGGAGTTCGGTCGCCGCGCCGACTCGCAGCCCGCCACGCGGCGCCGCCGTTCGGTCGTCCAGTCGGCCGGGCGGCGGTGCCGCGCCCTTCGACACCAGCCCGGAGATGTTGATGACTGCCGCTACCGAACCGTCCCAGCGCGCTGACCTGGTCGGCGACGAGAGCACCGAGTGGGCGCTGTGGATGAGCGCCACCGGCCAGCACCGGCCGATGCCCGACCAGGGCACCGCCCTGATCACCGCCGCCCAGCACGCCGCGCTCGCCGCGTTCACCGTTGCCGGGGACGGCGGCGGCCCGGTGGGGCACGCCGTCGTCCTGCATCACGGCCGCGTGTGGGTGCCCGAGTACCGGATCTCCATTGGCGCGGTGAGGCCGCGGTTGTCCTGGTCGGCTCACTGCACCGTGTGCGGGCGGGAGTTCGAGGACGAGGACTACTGCGGCTGGACCAGCGTCGACACGAGCATCCAGGTTGCCGTCGCGGGCGGCTGGAGCGAGCCCGTGCCCGGCCGGCCGGTCTGCGGTGCGGAGGACCGCGCGCACGCCGCCGCCCGCACTGGCGGGTCCGGTCTGCCCCCGGTCCCGCCGGTCCCCGGCCAGGTCCCGCTTCCCGGCCTGCCCCCCGCCACTCCCGCTCGCCTGCTGCAGCCGCAGCCCTGACCCACCGCATCGCCCCGCCGCCGCCTTACCGCTCCGCCCGGGCGCCGTCGGAGGACCCGACAGCTCACCACCCGACACCCGGCACTCAGCGCCGGACTACCCGAGGAACCCCATGAACCCCAACCACCGCGCCGCCCCGCAGCACCCGCTGCCGCCTGGCGACGACGTCCACACCTACTTCCACCTGTCCTACGCCGACTCCCTGGTCCTGCGCAGGGCGTTCCTGGAGGCCATGCCGCCCGGCTGGCAGGCGCTGTTCGTGCAGCTCCTGCGCGAGTACGACGAGGCGTTCGCGCACCTGCCCCAGCCCGAGGCCTACAAGGTCACCGCCGCGACCGAGCACATCGTCGGCGAGCTCGGCGACACCCAGCTGGCCGCCGCCGGAATCACCTGCGACCGCTACGGCGGTCTGACCCCGCCCACGGACCTGGACCCGGAGGAACGGGACGCCTGGGAGGACGAACACCGACTCCCCGAGGCGGTCTACCACCAGGACGGCGTTGATCTCGACCCGCACAGCCGGGTCCTGCTCCCCGCCCCCGACCCGGTCCCCCACTACCGCACCGGCCCCCGACCCACCCCCCAGGCTCCGGAGTCCGACCTGCTCCTGCTGGACGAGGCGCACCGACTCCTCGCCTACGAGGGCCTCGCCCGGGCCAACAGCGCCCTCACCGCCGCCAGCAGCGCCCTCGGCGCCCACCTCATCCAGGGCGTGCCTCCGGGGACGGTACGGAACCTGCTCGACCTCGCCCGCGCCACGGCCGCCGTCGGCCTTCGACTGGAGGGCACCGACTACCCGCGCGCCCACGTCCTCGCCCAGCTGGCCACCGGTACGGAGGCGCAGCGGTGATCGGGACGAAGGAGGCACTGGCCGCGTTCGGCCTGCCTGACCCCAGCCTGGTGCTGATCATCGGCTGCGCCGGCTCCGGCAAGTCGGCCCTGGCCGGAGCGTTCGACGGCGACGACGTGCTCGGCTCCGACCGGCTGCGCGGCCTGGTCTCCGGAGACCGCGGTAACCAGCTGGCCGACCTGCCCGCGTGGACCCACCTGCACTCCCTGCTGGAGGAGCGGATGCTGCGTTCCCTCAGCACGGTGGTGGACGCCACCAACGCGGTCAGGGAGCACCGGGCCGAGCTGATCTGCCGGGCGCAGCAGCGCGGTGTGCCGGTGGCCGCGATCGTGGCGGACACGCCGCTGGTGGTGGCGCTGGCGCGCAATGCGCGTCGGCCGCCCGGGCCGAGGGTGCCCGAGGCCGTTGTCGTCCAGCAGCACGAGCAGATCACCGCCGCGCTGACGGACCTGAAGACCGAGGGGATCGACCACGTCCGTACCCTCTCCTCGCTCCCGCTGCTGACCGTCCTGCTGCGCCGCAATGCGGCGGGGGAGGGGAATCCGGCGGAGGTGGACGTTGAGGCCCGGCACGTGTTCGGGGCGGATCTCGCCCGCCTGTTCGTCTGGGAGGAGCGGAACCGCGACGGCATCACCCTGGGCCGCCTGTCCCTGGGGAGCGAGGGGCTGGAGCTGCGGCACCGGGCGGGCGGCGAGCCGGGCGACGGCGGGTTCGAGGCGCTGGCGAACTGCGAAGCGGGGTGCCCCGATCCGGCCTGGGTGCCCGTACGGGGTGCGGGCGACCTGCTTGCCGTACACGAGGGCGCGCCCCGCGACGAGCCGCGCTGCGAAGTGTGCCACCCCTTCTGACCAGCAGTGGGACCGCCATCAAGGTGTGCGAGCCCATCACCTTGACGGCCTGTTGGGCTCCCCGACTGGGGAGCCCAACAGGCCGTTGCCCAGTCGTTATTCCGCGCGCTCCCGGCATCAAGCGATCCGTCAAGGAGTGCGGGGTTCACTGCGTCGCCCGCTCGCACCCGAGGCCGGCCGCGAGCACAACCAGAACGTGAGGAGCACCCACCGATGAGCACCGAGGCCTTCGCTGCACCCGAGGCCACCCTCCCGATCGACGCCACCGACGGCGACCCGCAGGACATCGCTGACACCCTCGCCGTCATGGCCGCCTGCTGCGCGCCGTTCGACGTCGTCGTCGCCGGGCAGCGCATTCGCTACCGGCCCGAGACGAACCTGCTGGCCGAGGCCCTCGCCCAGGCCGCCGCCCGCGAGGCCTACCCGGACAACCCGTCCGTGCCCCGCCTGTCCAAGCAGGCGGCCATCGCCTACCACCTGTGGATGCAGAGCGACCTCGCCGACCGCCGCCACCCCGGCATCGTCGCCGCGGAGACCCTGCACGACCGGCAGTTCGAGGCGGCACTGTTCGAGGCGGTGATGCTCGACATCGTCGCCCTGCAGTCCGGGACGGACATCCACAGCCCGACCGAGTGCGCCCGCATTGCCAACCAGCTGCGCAGGTTGCTGAACCTGCCCCTGCTCGACCACTTTGAGGTCCGCGCGTGGCTGCGGGGCGCCTACGCGGACTGGCTCCGCAACGGCCCTCACCGAGTCGACTGCCCCGGCGGCTGCTTCGGCTCCGGACAGGTGATGGCGGTCATGGTCTGGCAGGAGGAGGGCCTGGTCCCGCTGCACGAAGAGCCGGTGGACTGCCGGCGCGGCGTCCCGACGCCCGGCCACGGCCCGGACTGCATCTGCCTGGGCTCCGGCTTCATCCGCGAGCGAGGCGAGCGGGTCCTGTGCCTCGGGCCCGTCGACGACACCGCCACCGCGCCGATCTCCCCGCAGCACGCCACCGAGCACCCCCTCGGTGGCGAGCTGCCCCGCTGAACCGGGCCTGCTCGACACCGAACCGCGGCGTCGTCTTTCGGCGCCGACGCCCACCCCAGCCGTGACTCATCGTCAGGAGTGATCTACAGATGGAAATCAAAATTGTCGTTCCGCAGGTCCAGCAGGCCCGTTACGCGGCGCCGCGGGTCGCCGTCACGCCGGTGGTCGAGGTGATCTCGTCGGTCTCGGTCAGCTACCCGAGCTTTGCCCCCGGTCACTACCAGCAGATCCTGCTGGACACCCGGACCGGCGAGCTGCGCTTCTTCGAAAGCACCGAGCACCTGGAGCCCTGGAACCCGGCCTGGACGGCCGCCAACGACGTCCCCCGCGAGACGTGGCGGCGGTGGCACCCCGGCACGCTCTTCTCCGGCCGGGGGCCGCACATGTGGTTCCAGCCGGTGCCGGACCTGCTGGCCTGGGTCATCGACTCCGGCGTCAAGGAGCTGCCCTACCTCGGCGTCCAGGACGCGAACCGGCTGCTGGAGGAACTCGCCCCGCACGCCCAGGCCCTCCTGGACGGCCTCTTCCAGGCCGGCGGGGAACTGGACTGGTCGGCTACGGCTGCCCGGGCCGGGCGCACCATCGGCCGCCTGTGCGACCGGCACCACCGGGCCCAGCCCGCGACAGCGGACGCGGACGCCGATCTGGTCGACTACGCCGAGATCGTGGCCCGCTTCCCCGAGGTCTACCGCCCGGGAGTACTCGGAGCCGGACGGAAGCGGCTGGCCGACGGGTGCGAGGGCATCACGCGCTTCCTGGGCTGCAACGAGCACTGGCACCCGGAGATCAAGAAGGTCTTCGGCCGCACGGCCGATGACGGGACCTACGTCTACCTCGACGTCCTGGGGGTGCGGTCCTGGTACCGGACGGTGCTTCTGGGAGGCGACCCGCGCCCCGCCGTGGAGTTCGCGGACTGGGACTCCGAGCACAGCGCCCTCGCCGACAGCGGCATCACCTCGATGACCACCGACGCCGGGCTCGCATCCTGGTCCGAGCGCGTGACCACCCGCGCCGGGAGCGCCGGCATCAACCTCCTCGGTGCGCTGGAAGCCGCCCACGCTCACCGGACCGTCCTGCGGGAACAGGAATGGAACCGCCTGGCGGTGACCGGAGCCGACATCGCCGAGATGAAGGCCGAAGCGGTGCACGGCGCCGACATCAAGGCGTTGGAGGCCGAGCAGGCGGTGCTCATCGGTCGCGCGATCTCGTGGGGCCGTACCGACAGCTCGATCGCCCGCCGGGCCCGGACCAGCGAGCAGACCGTCACCAGCCTCCGCAGCAAGGCCGCCGGGAGCCCCGAGGCGGTCTGACTACCTGTGTCGTGCCTCCGAACAACTTGGGCATGCTCAACGAGCGAACGCGGGCGGCGAGATCCGCCGCGCTCGCCGAGAGCGAGCCCCGTCACCTTGACGGCCTGGGGGGCTCCCCAATTGGGGAGCCCCCCAGGCCGTTGCCAGTCGTCCGCGTCCGGTGGCGGTGGGTCAGATCAGCCCTGCGGGGAGGGCGAGTGCCAGGAGCACCAGCGAGACGACGGTGATATCCACTGCGCGGCGCAGCAGGACGTACTTCGCGCGGGCGATGCCCGCCAGGGCGAGGATGCGGCCCGCGGGGTCGGGTGTCGCGAGGTCCGCGTCGAGGCTGGCGCGGTCGCATCCGGCCCAGTGGACCCAGGTGCCGGGCGCGGCGGGTGCCAGGCGGGGGCGGACGACGGTGAGGGCGAGGGTCATGGCGAGGACCAAGCCTCCACCGCCGGCGACCACGAGGGCGGTGGCGAGCGGCGAGAGGTCGTGTCCGGGCACGACGGCAACGAGGACAGCGAAGGGCAGGGCCAGGGCCGTCAACAGGGCACCGGCCTTCCCGTCCGTCCTGGCCACTTCGGCGGTGACGGCCTTGTCGGCGGCGGCGTACTGGGCGGCGGTGGCGCCCGGCGCCGACGGCTGCCCGAGGTTGTCGGCCGCGTCGGGGGCGGCCTGCGTACAAGTCGTGGGCTGCATGGTTCCCTCCCTAGGTGCCCGCCGCCAGAGCGGCGGGGCAAGGGCGCGCCGACGGTCGGCCCGCCCGGTTCGCCTCCGGCCAGCCACCGACCGAAGGGTGTGCGCCTGACAGATGTTCAGGCGGTATCTGGTGGCGATCCCTTGCGGGTCCGCCGACAGGGGGTGTGACGATGGGCGGTGGCTCCGGGGCCGATTCGAGCGGCCCCCGGGCC
>NZ_JBSFXE010000029.1:0-105369 GCF_053595195.1 Kitasatospora sp. NPDC002522 | reverse complement strand
CCCGGCCCCCCGCGGCGGGGGCGGCCGCCCCGCCCCCCGCCGTTCGGGTGGGTGGGGGGGGGGGCCCCGGCGCCCCCCCCCCCCCCCCCCCCCCCCCCCCCCCCGCCGTCGTTTCGGCAGCTCAGCGCCATGATGGTCGGATCATCGGCCCGGTGTGACACTCCGGTCTTTGTCCGTTCCCGGTGACCGCTTCGTCACCGATCGGCCACCGACCCCGGTCGGGTGCCGACCGCCGCGGGCGGCCGGGCGAGGCTGGCAGCGCTCCACTGGTTCGCCGTCATCCCGGAGGTGGGCGCATGCCCGGCCGAGAGCTCTGGTCGTACGTCGAGATCGCCCGGCACATCAACGTGCAGGCCGAGACCGTCCGCAACTACAAGCGGCACGGACTGCTGCCCGAACCGGACCGGGTGGACTCCGCCGGGCACCCGCGCTGGTACGCCGACACCATCCGGGAGTGGGCCCGCGGCCGCCCCGGCCGCCGCTGACGGGGGCCCGCCCCGTCCTGGTGATTCCGCCCACAGCCCGGCACGGGAGAGGGGGCAAAGTGCCGCCCGGCCCTTACCCTCGACAGTCAAAGACCCCGCTCCGCCCCGCCGGCGGCGCGGACGGCCGCGGACGATGGCCCGACGGGGCGGGAAGGGCTCGGCATGAAACTGACCGTGGTGGGGTGCTCGGGGAGCTTCCCGTCCGTGGACTCCCCCTGCTCCAGCTATCTGGTGGAGGCGGACGGCTACCGCCTGGTGGTCGACCTCGGCAACGGCGCGCTCGGCGCGCTGCAGAAGTACACCGGGCTGTACGACGTGGACGCGGTCCTGCTCAGCCACCTGCACGCGGACCACTGCATCGACCTGTGCGCCTACTGGGTGGCCCGCAACTACCGGGTCGAGGGCTGCCCCGATCCGGTGCCGGTGTACGGCCCGACCGGCACCGCCGAGCGCCTCGCCCGCGCCTACGACATGCCCGCGGAACCCGGGATGACCGAGGTCTTCGACTTCCGCGACCTCGCCGACGGCGCCCGCCTGAAACTCGGCCCGCTGACCGTCACCGCCGTCCGGGTCAACCACCTGGACTGCGAGGCGTACGGCTTCCGGATCGAGCACGGCGGCCGCAGCCTGGTCTACTCCGGGGACACCGGGATCTGCCCGGACCTGGTCGAACTCGCCCGCGGCACCGACCTGTTCCTCTGCGAGGCGGCTTACACCGAGGGCAAGGAGAGCTTCGACTCGATCCACCTCAACGGCCGGCAGGCCGGCGAGCACGCCGCCGCGGCCGGGGCCAAGCACCTGGTGCTCACCCACATCCCGCCGTGGACCGACCGGCAGCGCAACCGCGAGGACGCCGCCGAGGCGTTCCCCGGACCGGTGGACCTGGCGGTCGCCGGAGCCGTCTACGAGCTGTGAACCGGCGTCAGCCAGTGCCGGTACCGCACGTCCTCCCCGCTCACCGCGGCCCGGTACGCCTCCGCCAGCTTCCTGGTCAACTCGCCCTCCGCCGACGGTAGTTCACGGTCGTCCAGGGAGGCGACCGGGACCACCCCGGCGGCCGTGCCGGAGATGAACACCTCGTCCGCCGCGTACAGGTCCGAGCGCAGCAGGCTCTCCACCCGCACCTCCACGCCCAGGTCCCGGGCCAGCGTCAGCACCGTGGACTGGGTGATCCCCTCCAGCGCGCCCGCGCTCGCCGGGGGCGTGCGCAGCACGCCGTCGCGCACCGCGAAGACGTTCTCCGAGCTGCACTCGCTGACCGAGCCGTCGGTGGCCAGCAGCAGCGCCTCGTCGTAGCCCGCGTCGGTGGCCTCCCGCCGGGCCAGCGCCGAGTTGAGGTACGGGCCGGTGCCCTTCGCCGCCGGGGGGACCGAGTTGGGGTCGTTGCGCCGCCAACTGCTGGTCATCAGTCGCAGCCCGCGCCCGCCCAGGTAGTCCGGCCACTCCCAGGAGGTGATGGCCACGCTGGTGGGGGAGTGGCGCATGTCCAGCCCCATCGACCCGTAGCCCAGGAACGCCAGGTGCCGCAGGTAGCACGCCCGGTGGCCGTTGGCCCGCACCAGTGCCACCGTCGCCGCGCACAACTCATCGACGGAGTACGGCAGTTCGATGCGCAGCATGCGGGCGCTGCGGGCCATCCGGAGCATGTGCTCCGCGAGTCGGAACACCGCCGGCCCGTCGGCGGTCTCGAACACCCGGGTGCCTTCCAACACCCCGGTGCCGTAGTGCAGTCCATGGGTGAGCACGTGGACGCGCGCCTCGTGCCAGGGCACCAGCGCGCCGTCGAACCAGATCACGGAAGCCTCGGGAATCGCCATGCCGCCCATCCTGCGCAGCCGGGTCCGCCCGGCGAAGGGCCCCGGCGGCGCCGGATCAGGCCATGGCCGCCACCGGAGCACCCGTCTCGGATGCTGGAAACCGCCGTCCGACCCCCGGGCGCGGGCATAGGGTCGCCGCCGTGGAGACCAGCACCGCCCTGTATGCCCGCCTGCTCGCCGATCCCGGCCGCGCGCTGGACTCCCTGCGTGAGGAACTCGGCTGCGGAGAGCGGGAGTTCACCGAAGCGCTGGGCGAGCTGCGGACCCTCGGACTGCTCCAGCAGACCACCCGCACCGCGAGCGGCGTGGCGCCCGTCTCGGTCGACACCGCCGTCCGCCACCTGCTCGCCGACTCCGACCACCGCATCGACACGCTGCTCGGCGAGGCCCGCAGCACCCGCGACCGGATCGAGCGGCTGCACACCCGCTACCTGCCGCTGCACACCGGCACCGCCCACGAGCTGGTCCGCGGCGCCGACCGGATCGCCGCACTGCTGGAGGACGCCGCCCGCGCCGCCCGCAGCGAGGCGCTCTCGCTGCGGCCCGGCCAGGACCAGTCCGAGAGCGGCCTGGCCGAGAAGCTCGCCCGCGAGCGGATCGCCCTGGCCCACCGGGTCGCGCTGCGCACCATCTACCCGGCCGCCGCGCTGCACCAGGCCGCGGTACTCGCCCACGTCCAGCAGCTCACCGCGGCCGGCGCCAGCATCCGGGTCGCGCACACGCTGCCGCTGTGGCTGATCGTGGTCGACGCCGGCCTCGCGGTGCTGCCCGCGCCCGGCGAGCCGCTGGGCACAGCGGCGGTGGTGGTCCGCGACCGCGCCGTGGTGAGCGTAGTCCGCGAGCTCTTCGAGCACTTCTGGGCCGCGTCCTGGGTCCCCCCGGAGCTGCTCGGCCGCACCACCCCCGACGACCGCCACCGCGAGGTGCTCCGCCTGCTCGCCGCCGGCCTCACCGACCAGGCCATCGGCCGCAAGCTCGAGATCTCCGACCGCACCGTCCGCCGCCTGGTCGCCGACCTCACCACCGCCCTCGGCGCCCAGTCCCGCTTCCAGGCGGGCGTCCACGCCACCAGGCTGGGCTGGATCTGAGGAGCGCTCAGCCGTCCTCGAACCCGTCCTCCTCGCGGCCCGGTGTCTTCAGGTCGAAGCGGATGATCACGAATCTGAACACCGTGTAGTAGACCGCCGCGAACACCAGGCCGATCGGGATGATCAGCCAGGGGTGCGTCGCGTAGCGCCAGTTGAGGACGTAGTCGATCACGCCGGCGGAGAAGGTGAAGCCGTGGTGCACGCCGAGCGCCCAGGTGACCACCATGGAGGCGGCGGTCAGCAGGGCGTGGATGCCGTACAGGACCGGGGCGATGAAGAGGAAGGCGAACTCGATCGGTTCGGTGATGCCGGTGGCGAAGGAGGTGAGGGCGAGGGAGAACATCATGCCGAGCACGGCGCGGCGCCGTTCCGGGCGGGCGCAGTGGGCGATGGCGAGGGCCGCGGCGGGCAGGCCGAACATCATGACCGGGAAGAAGCCGGACATGAACTGGCCCGCGCTGGGGTCGAGTTGGAAGAAGCGGTTCTGGTCGCCGTGGACCAGCTTGCCGGCCGAGTCGGTGAAGCTGCCGGCCTGCTGCCAGAAGAAGGTGTTGACGAACTGGTGCATGCCGAACGGCAGCAGGGCCCGGTTGGCCAGCCCGAAGATCCCGGAGCCGAGCGCGCCGAGCCCGATCACCCAGTTGCTGAAGCCGTCCACGGCCGAGCCGATCGGACCCCAGCACAGCCCGAAGAAGATGCCCAGCCCGGTGCCGACGAAGGCCATGACGATCGGCACCAGCCGCCGCCCGTTGAAGAAGCCCAGCCAGTCCACCAGCCGGGTGCGGTGCAGGCGCTGCCACAGCACGGCGGCCAGCAGCCCGACCACCAGCCCGCCGAGCACGCCCGGGTCCTGGTAGGTGGCCTCCACGTCGTGGCCGGGCAGCACCTGGTAGGGCGTCTTGGGGAAGGCGGTGAGCACCTGGTGGTACGTCAGGAAGCCGACCAGCGCGGCCAGCGCGGTGGAGCCGTCGGCCTTCTTCGCGAAGCCGATCGCGATGCCGACGCAGAACAGCAGCGGCATCCAGTCGAAGACCGCGTGCCCGGAGGCGGCGAACACCTCGGCGACCTTGGTCCAGCCCAGGCCCTCGGAGCCGAAGACGTCGTCCTGGCCGAGCCGCAGCAGGATGCCGGCCGCGGGCAGCACGGCGATCGGGAGCTGCAGGCTGCGCCCGACCTTCTGCAGTGGCTGGAAGACCCGGGAGCGCCACTCCCGTCCGCCCGGTGCCGCGACGGGTGCCTGCGCAGTCGTACTCATTCGGGGTGGGTCCTCACGGCAGCGCGATCCTGGTCTAGACCACTGATGGCCTCGTGAGTTTTTCTAGCACGCGTCGAACAGCCACCGGAACCCTCTTAAGGTTCGCCGGGGACAAGCGCTACGGAATCGAAACCTTGGCCCGGTTGACGATCCCTCAATTAACGCCGTGGACCCGCCTTTCGCCATCCGGAGCAACAAATGCCGCACCCCCCGGCGCGGGGGGTGCGGCACCGCTGAGCTGCGGGCTCAGGCCTTGGTGACGTCCTCGACCTCGTCGTCGTCCTCGCGACCCGGTGTCTTCAGGTCGAATTTGACGATGACGAAGCGGAAGAGCACGTAGTAGACCACCGCGAAACACAGGCCGATCGGGATGATCAGCCAGGGTTTCGTGGCCAGGTTCCAGTTGATGACGTAGTCGATCAGACCGGCCGAGAAACTGAAGCCGTCGTGGACGCCGAGCCCCCAGGTGATCGCCATCGAGGCGCCGGTGAGCAGGGCGTGGATCCCGTACAGCAGGGGGGCCACGTAGGCGAAGGAGTACTCGACGGGTTCGGTGACGCCGGTGACGAAGGAGGTCAGGGCGACCGAGGTCATCAGGCCGTAGATCTCCTTGCGCCGGTGCGGCTTGGCGCAGGCCGCGATGGCCATGGCGGCGGCGGGGAGCGCGAACATCATGATCGGGAAGAAGCCGGAGAGGAACTGGCCGGCCGTCGGGTCGCCGGCCAGGAAGCGGCCGATGTCGCCGGTGGCGGTCTTGCCGGTGGCGGCGTTGGTGTAGGTGCCGAACTGGAACCAGACGAAGGTGTTCAGCAGCTGGTGCATGCCGATCAGCAGCAGGGCACGGTTGGCGACGCCGAAGATGCCGGAGCCGAGGGAGCCCAGGTCGGAGAGCGACTTGGAGAAGTGCTCCAGCCCGTCGCCGATGGGCTGCCAGATCCACACCATCAGCGAGCCGAACAGCAGGCCGACCAGTGCGGTGATCATCGGGACCAGGCGGCGGCCGTTGAAGAAGCCCAGCCAGTCGACCAGCTTGACCCGGTGGTAGCGCACCCACAGCCAGGCCGAGAAGAGGCCCATCGAGATGCCGCCGAGTACGCCGGGATTCTGGAAGGCGGCCGACTCCACCGTCTTGGCGGTGAAGTCGACGCAGGCCGTGCCCTCGAGGACCGAGGGGGGCGGGCAGGCCTTCGGGAAGGCGTGCAGGACGCCGTAGTAGACCAGGAAGCCGGCCACCGCGGCGAGCGCGGTGGAGCCGTCGGCCTTCTTGGCCATGCCGATCGCCACGCCGATGCAGAACAGCAGCGGCAGGCCGAGCGCCGGGTTGAGCAGCGCGCCGCCGGCGGCGGCGATCGCTGCGGCGACCTTGTTCCAGCCGAGGCCGTCCTTGCCGAAGATGTCGTCCTGGCCGAAGCGGGTCAGGAGGCCGGCGGCGGGCAGGACGGCGACCGGCAGCTGGAGGCTGCGGCCCATCTTCTGCAGGCCGCCGTAGAAGGTGTGCCACCACGTGGACTGATGCGCCGTGGCGCCTGGTGAACTCATCGTCGGCCCTCCGCTGCCGTGCCCGTCGGTCTTAGGGGTTCGTCCGTGCGTCGGCCAGGAACAACGGCGGACCGCGCCGCGTTGTGCGGGTACACCTAGAATTGGTGTAGACCACTTCCGGGCGAATGCGGAGCCGCCGGTTCGAGATCCCGATGATCGTCATCCTCCGGGTGGCGGGACGGCGGCCGCGCGCGGAGCTGGTCCGAAAGTGGACTAACGTGGCATATCGGTCGGAAACGGGTGATGCTGGTCGCGCCGTCGGACGGCGCGGCAGACTGATGCCGTGTCACCTCCGGCCGGTACCACCGCACACCGCAGTACGGCACCAGGCGACCGACCGCCGAAGCGCCGAGACAGAGGGAGAAACACCATGGCCACCAAGGCAGAGAAGATCGTCGCCGGTCTCGGCGGAATCGAGAACATCGACGAGGTGGAGGGCTGCATCACCCGGCTGCGCACCGAGGTCCATGACGCCAGCAAGGTGGACGAGGCCGCTCTGAAGGCGGCGGGTGCCCACGGTGTGGTGAAGATGGGCACGGCGATCCAGGTCGTCATCGGCACCGACGCCGACCCGATCGCCGCCGAGATCGAGGACATGATGTGAGCTGAGTCGCCGGCTCGCCGTACCGCCCGGCCCGCCCCCGCACCCGCGGGAGGCGGGCCGCGGCACGTCGGGGACCCGATACGCTCGGTCGCATGTCACGCATCGACGGCCGCACCCCCGACCAGCTCCGCCCCGTCACCATCGAACGCGGGTGGAGCAAGCACGCCGAAGGCTCCGTCCTGGTCTCCTACGGCGACACCAAGGTGCTCTGCACCGCGAGCGTCACCGAGGGCGTCCCGCGCTGGCGCAAGGGCAGCGGCGAGGGCTGGGTGACCGCCGAGTACGCCATGCTCCCGCGTTCCACCAACACCCGCGGCGACCGCGAGTCGGTGCGCGGCAAGATCGGCGGCCGCACCCACGAGATCAGCCGGCTGATCGGCCGTTCGCTGCGCGCCGTGGTCGACCACCGGGCGCTCGCCGAGAACACCATCGTGCTCGACTGCGACGTGCTGCAGGCCGACGGCGGCACCCGCACCGCGGCGATCACCGGCGCCTACGTGGCGCTGGTCGACGCGGTCTCCTGGGCGCGCGAGAAGAAGCTGCTGCGGGCCAAGGGCCAGCCGATCACCGGCGGCGTCAGCGCGGTCAGCGTGGGCATCATCGGCGGCGTGCCGATGCTCGACCTCCAGTACGAGGAGGACGTCCGCGCCGAGACCGACATGAACATCGTCTGCACCTCCGACGGGCGCTTCGTCGAGGTCCAGGGCACCGCCGAGGGCGCCCCCTTCGACCGCGACCTGCTCAACCAGCTGCTCGACCTCGGCACCCTGGGCTGCGCCGAGCTCGACGAGATCCAGCGCAAGGCGCTGGAGGCGTAACGCCAGGGCGGGAACCGGGATGGGCTGAACGGCCGTCAGTTGTCCAAAGGGATGCCCGTACGTGCTGTACAGGGCGTACGGGCAGACCTTAACGTTCGCTGAGAACCCGCACCCCCTCCCGGAGGATTCGCCGATGCACCAGGCGCTCAGCATCCACCGCTCCACCGCGCTCGCCGCCGCGGCGCTGGTGCTGGTCCTGCCACTGAGTGCGGTCAGCTGCTCCGCCGCGCAGAAGGCGGTGGACTGCGCCAACACGGCGGTGCGGATCTCCTCGGACATCACCCAGGTCGGGTCGGCCTACAACAACGCCCAGCAGGACCCGGCCGCGGCCGGGCGGGCGCTGCAGCAGCTGAAGACCGACCTGGACCAGCTCGGGCGCAACTCCTCGGACGCCGACCTGACCAAGGCGGTCGGCGACATGCAGAGCCAGGTCGCCAAGGTGCAGACCGCCATCGACAACAACCAGGTGCCCGACCTCGGACCGCTGGGCAGCGCCGCCGGGCGGCTGAGCAAGCTGTGCACCGGCTGACCTGACGGGTCGCCGGTCCCGGCAGGTCGGTCGGCGGGCCGGCGGGTCACTAGGCTGGGGCCATGACCAAGCGACTCGTTCTCGCCACCCGCAACCAGCACAAGGTCGCCGAGCTGCGCGACATCCTCGGCGCGGCCGGACTGGAGGTCGAGCTGGTCGGGGCGGACGCCTTTCCCGAGGTGCCGGACGTGCCCGAGACCGGGGTGACCTTCGCCGAGAACGCGCTGCTCAAGGCGCACGCGCTGGCCCGCGCCACCGGACTGCCCGCCGTCGCCGACGACTCCGGGCTGTGCGTGGACGTGCTCGGCGGGGCGCCGGGCATCTTCTCCGCGCGCTGGGCCGGCAAGCACGGCGACGACCGGGCCAACCTGGAGCTGCTGCTCGCCCAGCTCGGCGACATCGCCCCCGAGCACCGCGCCGCCTCCTTCGCCTGCGCCGCGGCGCTCGCGCTGCCGGACGGCACCGAGCGGGTGGTGGAGGGCCGGCTGCCCGGAACGCTGCGCACCGCGCCCGCCGGGGACGGCGGCTTCGGCTACGACCCGATCCTGCAGCCGCTCGGCGAGAGCCGGACCTGCGCCGAGTTGACCGCCGCCGAGAAGAACGCGATCAGCCACCGCGGCCAGGCGTTCCGGGCGCTCGCCCCGGTGGTGGCCGAGCTGCTCGGCTGAGCCGCCGTCAGGAACGCCGCAGGGCCCGCCCGGGATGACTCCCGGGCGGGCCCTGCGGCGTTCGTACCAGGTGCGGCCTGAGGGACTCGAACCCTCACGAGATTTCTCTCACGGGCACCTAAAACCCGGGCGTCTGCCAATTCCGCCAAGACCGCCGGCACCGACTCCCGTCATGCTACTTGGCCCCCGTGCGCCGTTGCACCACTCTTTCGGGCGGCGTCGGGCGGCCGGCGGGGTGCACCGGGGCTTGGTCAAGGATTGGTACAGACCTATTGACGCATGTGGTTCAGACCACATAACTTCGCGCCGATCCGCGTTCCCCCACGTCGCCCGGTCCCCCTGCCGGGCGCGGAGCACCCTGGAGCGACCCATGCCCGAACGCGCCACAGCCGCGCACCCCGTCGCCCGATCCGGCCGCCGACCGCTGCGGGCCGGCACCGCGCTGGCCACCGCGACCGCCCTGGTGGCGGGCGCCGCCGGACTGGTCACCGTGATCGGCGGCGCCTCCTCCGCCGCCACCGTCAACCTGCTGGGCAACGGCGACTTCGAGACCGGCACGCTGGCCGGCTGGAACTGCTCCGGCGGCCTCGGCTCGATCACCGCCACCGCCCCGCACGGCGGCAGCAAGGCGCTGCAGGCGGCGGCCTCGGCGTCCGACACCGCGCAGTGCTCGCAGACCGTCGCGGTCAGCCCCAACACCACGTACAGCCTGAGCGGTTGGCTGAAGGGCAACTACACCTACCTGGGCGTCACCGGCACCGGGACCACCGACACCTCGACCTGGGGCTCCAACGCCAACTGGGCGAGCCTCGGCACCACCTTCACCACCGGCGCCTCGACCACCTCGGTGACCGTCTACACCCACGGCTGGTACGGGCAGGGCACCTACTACGCGGACGACCTCACGCTCACCGGGCCCGGCGGCGCGACTTCCAGCAGCCCGTCCGCGAGCGCGAGTTCGACCTCCGCGAGCCCCTCGGCCTCGGCCACCGCCTCCGCCTCGCCGTCCGCCTCCGCCTCGCCCTCGACGTCCGCCTCCGCGAGCCCGAGCACCAGCGCCTCGCCGACGGCCAGCGCCAGCGGTTCGCCGACCCCGGGCGGGGACGGCGTGGTGACCACCCCGACGGGGCTGACCGCGACCGTCTCGGGCACCGCGGTCACGCTGAAGTGGAACGCCTCCGCCGACAACGCGCAGAACGGCAACAGCGCGGTCTACCGGATCTTCTCGGGCGCCAACCAGACCGCGACCTCGATGGGCACCTCGGTGACCGTCTCCTCGCTGCTGCCGAACACCGCGTACACCTTCGCGGTGCAGGGCTACGACAAGGACGGGCACAGCAGCGGGCTGTCCGCGCCGGTCACGGTGACCACCGGGGCGGCCCGCACCGGGGCGCTGAAGTCGGCGTACTTCTCGCAGTGGGGCATCTACGGGAACAAGTACTACCCGTCCAGCATGGCGGCCTCCGGCGCGGCGGCCGGGCTGAACACCATGACCTACGCCTTCGCCAACATCGACCCGGCCAACCTGACCTGCTTCGAGACCATCAAGGCCGCGGACACCAACGACAACAACCCGAACGCCGGCGACGGCGCGGGCGACGCCTTCGCGGACTACCAGAAGGGCTACACCGCCGACATCGCGGTGGACGGCACCACCGACGCCTGGACCCAGCCGCTGAAGGGCAACTTCAACCAGCTCCGCGAGCTGAAGGCGAAGTACCCGAACCTGAAGATCACCATGTCGCTGGGCGGCTGGACCTACTCCAAGTACTTCTCCGACGCGGCGGCCACCGACGCCTCGCGCAAGAAGCTGGTCTCCTCCTGCCTGGACATGTTCATCAAGGGCAACCTGCCCAGCGTCCAGGGCGACGCGGCCGGCGGGGTCGGCTCGGCCGCGGGCATCTTCGACGGCATCGACATCGACTGGGAGTACCCGGCCTCGGCCGGCGGGCACACCGGCAACCACACCTCGGCCGCCGACACCGCCAACTACACCGCGCTGCTGGCCGAGTTCCGCAACCAGCTGGACGCCTACGGCGCCACCCTGGGCAAGAAGTACCTGCTCACCTCGGCGCTGCCGAGCGGCCAGGACAAGATCGCGCTGCTGCAGACCGACCAGATCGGCAAGTACCTGGACTACGGCAACGTGATGTCCTACGACATGCACGGCGCGTGGGACGCCACCGGTCCGACGAACCTGCAGGACCCGCTGTACGACAGCCCGAACGACCCGAGCAAGGTCGTCGCCCCCGGCACCCAGAAGTACACGGTCGACAACGCGGTGAACGCCTACCTCAACGGCGCGGCGGCGTACGGCATCAAGGGCGGCTTCCCGGCGTCCAAGCTGGTCGTGGGCGTGCCGTTCTACCTGCGCGGCTGGACCGGGGTGCCGGCCGGATCGACCAACGGCCTGTACCAGAGCGCGACCGGCCCCTCCGCCGCGCAGGGCACCAGCCAGACCGCCGGCGTGGCGTTCTGGAAGGAGCTGGCGGCGGCCGGCAAGACCAGCGGCGCCTCGGTGCACTGGGACGCCACCACGCAGAGCTCGTGGATCTACGACGGCACCACCCTGTGGACCGGTGACACCCCGCAGGCGATCGCGGCCCGCGGCTCCTACGCCACCGGCAAGGGCCTCGGCGGCATCTTCGCCTACTCGCTGGAGGCCGACGACCCGTCCGGCACGCTGGTCAACGCGATGACCGCAAGCATGAAGTAGCGTCAGATTCCGCTAGGGAAGGCCGGGTCGTCCGAGTGCGGACGGCTCGGCCTTCGCCATTCAGTTGGTACAGACCTGTTGACGGCAATGGTCCAGACCTTCTAAGTTCGGCGCAACTTCCCCCACATGCGTGAGCCCCCCACAGGCATGCGCACGACACTCTCTCCCGGAGGACCGAGTGTTGATCCGAACCACGACGGAGCAGCGTCCCACCGCTGCGCGCCGTCCGAGGACCGCCCGCAAGGCGGCGTTCGCGGTGACGGCCGCGGCGGGCCTGGCGGGCCTGCTGATGGGCACCCTGGGTGTCGCGCCGTCCGCCGCCGCCGTCGACAACCAGGCCTGTCGCCCCGACGGGATGTACACCACGCCCGGCGTCGACGTGCCGTACTGCAACGTCTACGACGCCGCGGGCCGCGAGCAGATGGGCGCCGACCACCAGCGGCGCGTCATCGGCTACTTCACCGGCTGGCGCACCGGCAAGGACGGCACGCCCGCCTACCTGGTGAACAACATCCCCTGGGACAAGGTCACCCACCTCAACTACGCGTTCGCGCACGTCGCCGGTGACAACACCATCTCGGTGGGCACCGACAGCGCGGACAACGCCGCCACCGGGATGACCTTCCCCGGCGTGGCCGGCGCGGAGATGGACCCCTCGTTCTCCTACAAGGGCCACTTCAACCTGCTGAGCAAGTTCAAGAAGCAGTACCCGAACGTCAAGACCATGGTCTCTGTGGGCGGTTGGGCCGAGACCGGCGGCTACTTCGACGACTCGGGCAGCCGGGTCGGCTCGGGCGGCTTCTACTCGATGACCGTGAACGCGGACGGCTCGGTCAACCAGGCCGGCATCAACACCTTCGCGGACTCGGCCGTCACCTTCATCAAGAAGTACGGCTTCAACGGCGTCGACCTCGACTACGAGTACCCGACCTCGATGAAGGACGCGGGCAACCCGCTCGACTACTCCATCAGCAACGCCAAGCGCGGCTCGCTGATGAAGGGCTACGCGGCGCTGATGAAGACCATGCGCGAGAAGCTCGACCGGGCCTCCGCCGCCGACGGCAAGTACTACCTGCTGTCGGTCGCCGCCCCGTCCTCGGGCTACCTGCTGCGCGGCATGGAGACCTTCCAGGTCACCCAGTACCTGGACTACGTCAACATCATGTCGTACGACCTGCACGGCGCGTGGAACCAGTACGTCGGCCCGAACGCCTCGCTGTTCGACGACGGCAACGACGCCGAGCTCAAGGCCGCCAACGTGTACGGCACCTCGCAGTACGGCGGGATCGGCTACCTGAACGGCGACTGGGCGTACCACTACTTCCGCGGCGCGATGCCGGCCGGCCGGATCAACCTCGGCGTGCCGTACTACTCCCGCGGCTTCAAGAACGTCACCGGCGGCACCAACGGCCTGTGGGGCACCGCCTCCACGACCAGCTGCCCGGCCGGCTCCGGCCTCACCACCTGCGGTGACGGCGCCGTCGGCATCGACAACCTGTGGCACGACCTGGACACCAACGGCAAGGAGTCGCCCGCCGGCTCCAACCCGATGTGGCACGCCAAGAACCTGGAGGCCGGCGTCCTGCCGGACTACCTGGGCAAGTACGGCGTCACCGACACCGCGCTGAACGGCAGCTACAGCCACAACTACAGCTCCTCGCTGGTCGCGTCGTGGCTGTGGAACGCGAACAAGAAGGTCTTCCTCTCCACCGAGGACGACCAGTCCATCGCGGCCAAGGCGGACTACCTGGTCAACCAGGGCGTCGGCGGCGCGATGATCTGGGAGCTGGCCGGCGACTACAAGTGGGACGCCACCGCCAACGGCGGCAAGGGCGAGTACGTCCCGGGCAACACCATGACCTCGCTGCTGTACGACAAGTTCAAGTCGGCCTCGGCCTACGGTGCGACCCGCTCCACCATCGCGCTGCCGGCCCAGACCCTGCCGATCGACGTGTCGTTCACCAACTTCCAGCTGGGCGACAACAACTACCCGATCAACCCGAAGATCCACATCGTCAACAACTCGACGGTGACCCTGCCGGGCGGCAGCGAGTTCCAGTTCGACTACTCGGTCTCCGCGCCCAACAACGCGCACGACCAGTCGGGCTTCAACTCCTCCATCGTCCGCTCGGACAACACCGGTTCGAACGTCGGCGGCCTGAAGGGCACCTACAACCGCGTCTCGCTGAAGCTGCCGTCCTGGCAGTCGCTGGCGCCGGGCGCCGCGGTGGACGTCGACTTCGTCTACTACCTGCCGGTGTCGACCCCGTCCAACTGGACCGTGAACGTCGGCGGCACGCTGTACGGCATCACCGGCGACTTCACCCGCGGCACCACCGCGGGCACCGCCTCGCCGTCCGCGTCGGTGTCCGCGTCCACCTCCGCGTCCCCGTCGCAGTCGGCCTCGCCGTCCGCGTCGGCGTCCACCTCCGCCTCGCCCTCGCAGTCCGCGTCGCCGTCGGGCTCGGTCTCGCAGTCGGCCTCGCCGTCCGCGTCGGCCTCGACCGGCAGCTGCTCGGGTGCGCCGAGCTGGAGCGCCTCCGCGGTGTACGCCACCACCACCAAGGTGTCCTGGAAGGGCCACTACTGGCAGAACAAGTGGTGGACCACCAACGAGGACCCGTCGCTGAGCGGCGCGTGGGGCGTGTGGTCCGACCTCGGGGCCTGCTGACCCTGAGGCCATAGACGGCGGTGGCGGTCGACCCGGTCGGGGGGTCGGCCGCCACCGCTGCGTCGCGCCCGTACTACTGACCGACCTTCAGGTCCTTCAGCAGCTTCGCGACGTGGCCGGTGGCGCGGACGTTGTACAGCGCCCGCTCGACCTTGCCCTGCTCGTCCACGATCACCGTGGAGCGGATCACGCCCTGGTAGGTGCGGCCGTAGTTGGTCTTCTCGCCGAACGCGCCGTACGCCTCCAGCGCCTTGTGGTCCGGGTCGGAGAGCAGCGTCACCTTCAGGTGCTCGGTCTCGCGGAACTTGCCCAGCTTCTCCGGCTTGTCCGGCGAGATGCCGATCACGTCGTAGCCGGCGCCCGCGAACACCTCCAGGTTGTCGGTGAAGTCGCAGGCCTGCTTGGTGCAGCCCGGGGTCAGCGCCGCCGGGTAGAAGTAGACGATCACCTTGCGGCCGAGGTGGTCGGCGAGCGACACCTCGTTGCCGTCGGCGTCGGGCAGGGTGAAGGCGGGGGCGGTGTCGCCCGCCTGCAGGCGGTCGCTCACGGTGGTGCTTCTCCTCGTGGCCGGTGCGGGTGGTCGTGCTCCCTGCCAACCTACCTCCGTTGGTGGGTGGTACTGCGCGCGCTCGGCGCCGAGCTGACAGACTGTCGGTCGAAGAAGAAGTACCTGGCGGTAACAGAGATGGGGTGGCCTCAAGTGGCAGCGAGCAGCAGGGACACGTCGGCGCGGACGGCGGCCCAGATCGAGGCGGACATCGCCGGCACCAGGGAGCGGCTCGCGGGCACCCTCGACGAGCTCGCCATGCGCGTCCACCCGGCGACCGTCGCCGCCCAGACCAAGGCCAGGCTGCTCGCCTCGGTCGAGCAGAAGGCCGGGCAGGCGTACGTCGCCGCGAGCGGGGCCGTCGAGCAGGTGAAGTCGCGGTTCGTCGACGAGAAGGGGCGGCCGCGGCCCGAGCGGATCGTGCCGGTCGCGCTGGTCGGGGTCGGCGTGGTGCTGCTGGTCGCCTCCGCGCGGCGGCGCCGGCGCTGAGGCGTGCGCGACGGCCACGGGGTCCGGGTGTGTCGCCCAGGGCCCCGTTCGTCGTGTACGGGGCTGCGCCCGGTACGGTCGAGGAGTGAGTGAGAACGAGAAGCAGGGCACGGCAGACGCCAACGACGAGGGCGCGCGGCGGCACGACCGGCTCGGGGAGAAGCTTCCGATTCGGATGCTGCACGACCGGGTCCTGGTGAAGACCGAGGCGGGTGAGGGCGAGCGCCGCTCCACCGGCGGCATCCTGATCCCCGCCACCGCCGAACTCTCCCGCCGCTGCACCTGGGCGGAGGCGGTCGCCGTCGGGCAGAGCGTCCGCTCCGTGGAGCCCGGCGACCGGGTGCTCTACGACCCGGAGGACAAGCTGGAGGTCGAGGTGCGCGGGGCGACGTACGTGCTGCTGCGCGAACGCGACCTGCACGCGGTGGCGGCGGGCCGGTTCGGCGACCTGGAGGGGTCGACCGGGCTGTACCTGTAGCGGGACCGGTCCGGGGTCCGCGGCAAAAGGGGGTGCGGGGCCCCGGGGCGCGGGAATACCTTGGGGGGACAACTGCATGCGGATCGAGGGCCTCGGCCCGGTACCCCCCGGGGTGCTGGGGGTCGGGGCTGTCGGCGTGTGCCCTGAGGATTGTCGACAAGGAGACAATGCATGGGCGGCGGGGTGTACGGGGCGGTGGCCCGGGGGGCGTTTCGGCGGTATTCGACGTATCGGGCGGCGACGGTGGCGGGGGTGGTCACCAACTCGGTGTTCGGGGTGATCCTGACGTTCACGTTCCTCGCGTTGTGGCAGGCCAGACCGGGCCTGGGCGGGTACGACGCGGGGCAGGCGGTGACGTACATCTGGATCAGCCAGGGGCTGCTGGTGACGGTGGCGGTGTGGGGCGGCGGGTTCCAGGACGACGTGCAGGCGCGGTTCCGCAGCGGGGACATCGCGATCGACCTGTACCGGCCGGTGGACTTCCAGGGCTGGTGGCTGGCCTCGGACCTGGGGCGGGCCGGGTTCCAACTGGTGACCCGCGGGGCGGTGCCGCTGCTCGCCGGGACGGCGCTGTTCGACCTGCGGCTGCCGCAGCGGCCGCTGGTGTGGGCGGAGTTCCTGCTGTCGGTGCTGCTGGCGGTGGTGGTGAGTTTCGGGCTGCGGTTCCTGGTGTCGCTGACCGGCTTCTGGCTGCACGACGCCGAGGGGGTGCGGGCGGCGATGATGGTGGCGGCGATGTTCTTCTCCGGCACGCTGCTGCCGCTCGCGCTCTTCCCCGGCCTGCTGGGCGAGTTGGCGCGGGTACTGCCGTTCGCCGCGCTGGTGCAGCTGCCTGCCGACGTGCTGCAGGAGCGGCGTACGGGGGTCGCCCTGCTCGGCCTGTACGGGTTCCAACTGGCCTGGGCGGTCGCGCTGCTGGCGCTCGGACGGGCGGTACAGGCGCTGGCGGTGCGCCGGGTGGTGGTGCAGGGTGGCTGACTCCTTCGCCGGGCGCGCCGGTTGGGCGGTCCGCTCGTGGTGGCTGATCGCCGCGATGTGGGCCCGCGCCGCGCTCGCCTACCGGACCTCGTTCGCGCTGACGCTGGCGGCCAACGCGCTGATCACCTTCCTGGACTTCGCCGTCCTGCTGCTGATGTTCCACCAGACCCGCCAACTCGCGGGCTGGAGCCTGCCGGAGACCGCCTTCCTGTACGGCACCTCGTGCACCGCGCTCGGGGTGGCCAACACCGTGGTCGGCTCGGTCGGTGCGCTCGGCGAGCGGGTGCGCACCGGGATGCTGGACACGGTGCTGATCCGGCCCGCCCCCGCGCTGGCCCAACTCGCGGCCGAGCGCTTCTCGTTGCGCCGGATCGGCCGACTGGTGCAGGCCCTCGCGGTACTCGGCTGGTCGCTCGCCGCGCTGGACGTCCGGTGGACCTGGGACCGGGTGCTGATGGTGCCGGCGATGCTGCTGTGCGGCTCGGTGATCCTCTCGGCGGTGATCGTCGGCTGCTCCACCGTGCAGTTCTGGTGGGGCGACGCCGCTGAACTGCAGAACTCCGTCACCTACGGCGGGGCGACGATGCTGCAGTACCCGCCGACCGTGTTCACCCGCGAACTGGTGGCCGGCACCGTGTTCGGCATCCCGTTGGCCTTCGTCAACTGGCTGCCCGCGCTGCACGTGCTGGGCCGCCCCGACCCGCTCGGCCTGCCCGCGGCGTTCCAGTACGCCTCGCCGCTGGCCGCGCTGGTCTGCGTGCTCGCCGCCGGCCTGGCCTGGCGGACCGGGCTGCGCGCCTACCGCTCCACCGGAAGCTGAGAAGTGACGGATCGTCAGAAGGGAACTGCCATGGCGGTGATCGAGGTCGAGGACGTCCGGCGCACCTTCACGGTGCGGGCCAGGGCCGGGCGCTGGCGGCGGGAGAAGCGCGAGGTGCGGGCCGTCGACGGGCTCAGCTTCCGGGTCGAGGAAGGCGAGTGCGTCGGCTACATCGGGCCCAACGGCGCGGGCAAGTCCACCACGGTGAAGATGCTCACCGGCATCCTGGTGCCCAGCGGCGGTCGGCTGCGGGTCGCCGGGGTCGACCCGGCGGCGAAGCGGGCCGCGCTGGCCCGGCGGATCGGCGTGGTCTTCGGGCAGCGCACCACCCTGTGGTGGGACCTGCCACTGCGCGACAGCTACGAACTGGCCAGGCGGATCTACCGGGTGCCGGACGCCCGGTACCGGGCCAACCTCGACCGGTGCGTCGAACTGCTCGACCTGGGGCACCTGTTGGACACCCCGGTGCGGCAGCTCTCGCTCGGCCAGCGGATGCGCGGCGACCTGGCCGCGGCGCTGCTGCACGACCCGAACGTGCTCTACCTCGACGAGCCGACCATCGGGCTCGACGTGGTCAGCAAGGCCAAGGTCCGGGAGTTCCTGCGCCAGGTCAACCGCGAGCAGCGCACCACGGTGCTGCTCACCACCCACGACCTCACCGACATCGAGCAGTTGTGCGGCCGGGTGATGGTGATCGACCACGGGCGGCTGGTGCTCGACGGCCCGCTGGAGCTGCTGCACGCCACGGGGGAGAGCGAGCGCACCCTGGTGGTCGACCTCGCGGAGGCCCGCCCGCCGATCGACCTGCCGGGCGTCCGGGTCGACCGGGTCGAGGGCCCGCGCCAGTGGCTGGCCTTCCCGGCCCGGCAGAGCGCCGCACCGATCGTCGCCGCGGTCGCCGAACGGTACCCGCTGGTCGACCTGTCGGTGCGCGAACCCGCGATCGAGGACGTCATCGCCCGCATCTACGCCGGCGCCGAGACCACCCGCACCGGCTGAGCCACCCGCCCGGGCCGCCCGACCGCACCCCGGGACCTGTGGGCGCCGGCCGGGCGCCGCGTCCGACGGGTCCTCGGGCGGGAGTGATTCGCCGGGGTGCGGGCCGGGGGTGGGGGGCGTGTGCCAGGCTGGCGGGGTGAGCGTGCAGGAGACGGGTTCAGGGGTCCGGTTCACCGCTGCGGACGAGGTGAAGCGGCGCGGGGTGCGGCGGATGAAGACCATCGCCACGGGGCTGCTCGGGCTGGCCACCGTGGTGTTCGGGCTGGCCACCTGGGCCGACGCGGCGGGGGCCGGGTCCTGGGCGGGGTACGTGGCGGCGGCGGCCGAGGCGGGCATGGTCGGCGCGCTGGCGGACTGGTTCGCCGTCACCGCGCTGTTCCGCCGGCCGTTCGGGCTGCCGATCCCGCACACCGCGATCATCCCGACCAAGAAGGACGCCTTCGGGCGCTCGCTCGGCGACTTCGTCGGCGACAACTTCCTGTCCGCGCCCGTGGTGCGGACCCGGCTCGGGGCGATCGGCATCGCCCGGCGGCTCGGCGAGTGGCTGGCCACCCCCGGCAGCGCCGAGCGGGTCACCCACGAGGCGGCGGCCGCGCTGCGCGGCCTGCTCGCGGTGCTGCGCGACGAGGACGTGCAGGCGGTGGTCGCCGAGGCGATCACCCGGCGGGCCGCCGCCACCTCGGTCGCCGAACCGGCCGGCCGGCTGCTCGGCCGGATCGTCGCCGACGGCGGCCACAAGGGCGTGGTGGACCTGGTCGCGGTGCGGGCCCACGACTGGCTGGTCGAGCACCACGCCGAGGTGGTCGCCCGGGTCACCGCCAAGACCCCCGGCTGGACGCCGAGGTTCATCGACCAGCAGGTCGGCGAACGGGTCTACAAGGAGCTGCTGCGCTTCGTCACCGACGTCCGCGACGACCCCGTGCACCCCGCCCGCGGCGCCATCGACAACTTCCTCGCCGACTTCGCCGAGGAGCTCCAGCACGACCCCGAGACCATCGCCCGGGTCGAGCACGCCAAGGCCGACCTGCTGGCCCGCCCCGAGGTGCAGGAGCTGATCGCCTCGTCCTGGGCCGCCGTGCGCACCCTGGTGCTGAACGCCGCCGAGGACGAGGACAGCGAGCTGCGCCGGCGGATCACCGAGGGCCTGCGCTCGTTCGGCCGCCGGCTGGCCACCGACCCGAAACTGCAGGCGAAGACCGACGGCTGGCTGCAGGACGCCGCCGAGTACGTGGTCTCCACCTACCGGGAGGAGATCACCTCGCTGATCTCCGACACCGTGGCCGGCTGGGACGCCGACGACGCCTCCCGCAAGATCGAGGCCAACGTCGGCCGCGACCTCCAGTTCATCCGGATCAACGGCACCGTGGTCGGCGCGCTCGCCGGGCTGGTCATCCACACCGTGGCCGTGGCGCTGGGCGGGTGACGCGGAGTCGGTCCGCGCCGCGGGTTAGCATGCGAGGTCTGTCCGGATCTGGGTGAGAAGAACGGGAGCCGTCACCGTGGCCGAGGGTGTCCAGGGGATCGAGGCGTTCATCGCGGGAATGCCGAAGGCGGAGCTGCACGTGCACCACGTCGGCTCGGCCTCGCCGCGCGTGGTGGCGGAGCTCGCCGCCCGCCACGAGGGGCGCAGCAAGGTCCCGGTGGACCCGCAGGCGCTCGCGGAGTACTTCACCTTCACCGACTTCGCGCACTTCATCGAGGTCTACCTGAGCGTGGTGGACCTGATCCGCGACGCCGAGGACGTCCGGACGCTGACCTACGGCGTCGCCGAGGACATGGCCCGGCAGAACATCCGCTACGCCGAACTGACCGTCACCCCGTACTCCTCGGTCAGCCGCGGCATCCCGGACGTCGCCTTCATGGAGGCGATCGAGGACGCCCGGCGCTCCGCCGAGAAGGACTTCGGCGTGGTGCTGCGCTGGTGCTTCGACATCCCCGGCGAGGCCGGGCTGGCGTCCGCGGAGGAGACCGCCCGCCTCGCCCTCGACCTGGCGCCGGAGGGCCTGGTCTCGTTCGGCCTCGGCGGCCCCGAGATCGGCGTGCCGCGCCCGCAGTTCAAGCCGTACTTCGACCGGGCCCGGGCGGCCGGCCTGCACAGCGTGCCGCACGCCGGCGAGTCCACCGGCCCGGAGACGGTGTGGGACGCGATCCGGGTGCTCGGCGCGGAGCGGATCGGCCACGGCACCCAGTCGGTCAAGGACCCGGCGCTGGTCGACTACCTCGGCGAGCACCGCATCCCGTTGGAGGTCTGCCCGACCTCCAACCTGGCCACCCGGGTGGTCGAGCGGATCGAGGAGCACCCGATCCGTCAGATGGTCGACGCCGGACTGGTCGTCACCGTCAACAGCGACGACCCGCCGATGTTCGGCACCGACCTGAACACCGAGTACGCGGTCGCCGCGAAGCTGCTCGGCCTGGACGCGGCGGGCGTCGCCGCGCTGGCCCGCAACGCCGTCGAGTCGTCCTTCCTGGACGTGTCCGGAAAGCGTCGGCTGACCGCCGAGATCGATGCCCACCTGGCCGCCTGGCAGGGCTGAACCCCAGGACGGAAACCGGTTGTTGGGGCTCGTACGGGTTCTTGTAGTCTGACGCCGCCATCAAGGCGATTTTCAGACTTCAAGACCTGGGGGGTCGGTGCTCCACCGCCGTCTCGTTGCGACCGCCGCGGCTCTCGCCGCCGGCTTCGCCTTTCTGCCGGGCCAGGCGTACGCCGCCGACCCGGCTCCGAACGCCGTACCCAACGCCGCGCAGGCTCCCGCCCAGGACGGGTGGGAGCTGCCCGGCGCCAAGACCTTCACCAGCCCCGCGAGCAACTCCTACCGCGTGCAGGGCCAGGCCGTCGCGGCCCGGCCCGCCGCGGTGCCGTCCTCCGGCCGGACGATCTACGTCCTCACCCACTACGGCTGCACCACGGACACCGGGACCGGCACCCAGGCGGCGCCGTTCTGCACCGTGCAGCGTGGCGTGGACGCGGCCGTCTCCGGTGACACGATCCAGGTCGACGGGAAGGACGAGGGGGCGACCCCGCCGGACGACATGGAGGCGGTGGTCGTCCACACCTCCGGCCTGACCATCACCGCAGGCACCAACCGCCCGCGGATGATGTCGTACAACGCGGCAGCGGGTAAGCCGGTCCTGACCCTGGACGGGGTCAGCGACGTGACGGTCCGTGGCCTGATGCTCATGGGTGGCAACGCTCCGGCCCTGGTGGTCCAGGGCTCCAGCCGGATCACCGTTGATTCCACCCATCTCTACGGGTCCGGTGCCAACGCCCTGACCATCGACGGCGCGTCCAGTTCGGTCGCCGTGACCAGGACGTACACCTCGATCTCCTACCCGCTCGCCGGTAACGCGGCGATCTCCGTGGCCGCCGGGGCGAAGGACGTGACCCTGGCCGGCAACCTGGTCGCCGGCTTCAGCACGGCCCGGAACAACTCGGGCTACGAGCAGACCGCTGGCATCGCCGCCACCGGGGTGCAGGGCCTGACCATCACCGGCAACACCGTCCAGCGCGGGTGCCTTGCGGGGATCGCCGTGGACGGCGCCTCGACGGCCGTGTCCATCCAGAACAACCTGCTGAACGAGTCGGCCGGCGTGGCGGCCTGCGACTCGGGCCAGGGCACCGTGACGGTCTCCGCAGAGTCCGCCTCGGCGACCACCACCGACTACAACGACTTCTACTCCGCGGACGCCTCGGGTGCCGGGCCCTACCGCTGGGCCGGCACCGCGTACCCGACCGTCGCCGCCTTCCGGGCCGCGCAGGCCCAGGGCGCTCACGACACCGTCGAGACGGTCGCCCCGCAGGCGGTCAACAGCGGCTGGGACGGGGACGTCGGCTACGCCTTGCAGACCGGCGCCGCCGCGATCGGCACCGCCAACCAGTCCGCGCCCGGTGCGCTGGCCACCGACTACTTCGGCCACGGCCCGATGGCCGACCGGGGCGCGGTGAGGTTCCAGAGCAACAACCCCGGCTTCGCGATGGCGCTGACCGCGAAGAACACCAGCGCGTACGGCGTCTCGCTGACCGTGGACGTGACCACTCAGCCCGTGGCCCAGGAGATCTGGATCCAGTGGGGCGATGGCAAGGCCGACAATCTCAGCTTCTACGGGAACCAGCCGGTGAAGGCGACGCCGGCCCATATCTACGACAAGCTCGGCGACTACACCATCACCGTGACCGACTACGACAAGGTCGGGAACACCATCGCCAACACGGTGAAGGTCTCCACGCTCGGCTCGCTGTTCACCGCGTACGGCCCGCAGCGGCTGCTCGACACCCGTGACGGCACCGGTGCGCCCAAGGGACAGGTCGCTCCGTACGGGACGGTCAAGCTCAAGGTCGGCGGCACCGGCACCATCCCGGCGAACGCGACCGCCGCGGTCCTCAACCTGACGGTCACCAACCCGGCGGCGGACGGCCACGTCACCGCCTACCCGGACGGCGGCCAGCAGCCGACCACCTCGAACGTCAACTACCGGGCCGGGCAGACCGTGCCGAACCTGGTGATCGTGCCGATCGGGGCGAACGGCTACGTCGACCTGTTCAACGGCGGGTGGGGCAAGGCCGACCTGATCGCCGACGTCACCGGCTACTTCACCGAGAGCGACGCCGCGGGCTACAGCCCGGTCGGGCCGACCCGGCTGGTCGACACCCGCTCCGGGCTCGGTGCCGCGCGCGGCCAGCTCGCTGCGTACGGGTCGCTCTGGGTGAACGTCGCGGGCGCCGCCCCGGGCCTGCCGAACGGCGGGATCACCGCGGTCGCACTGAACGTCACCGTCACCAACCCGAACAGCGACGGCCACCTGACGGTGTATCCGAGCGGACAGCAGCTGCCCACCGCCTCGAACGTCAACTTCACCGCCGGGCAGACCGTGGCCAACGCGGTCATCGTCCCGGTCGGCCCCGACGGCCACATCAAGGTGTACAACGGTGCCTGGGCCGGGGCCGACGTGATCGTCGACGTGGTCGGCTACTACGGCGCCGGCGCCCACGCCGCGTTCCTGCCGGTCGACCCGGAGCGGCTGTTCGACACTCGCGACCCGGCGACCTGGAAGGGCGGGCCGCTGAAGGGCCGCTACTACATCTACGCGCCGATGACGACGCGCGGCGACATCCCGGCGTTCGTCTTCAACACCACCGTCACCAACACCCGTGACTCCGGGCACCTCACCGTCGCGCCGGACCCGAACAGCCTGGACGCGTACAAGGGCCACTACGCGACGCCGCCGTCCCCGCCGAACGTCTCCACGCTCAACTGGCGGGTCGGCGACACCGTCCCGAACCTGGTGCAGGCCACGCCGGGCAACGGCATCGTCGACTTCTTCAACGAGAGCGACGGAGACATCGACCTGATCGTCGACATGTTCGGTTACTACCAGAACGGCTGACGCCCCGTCAGTGCGCAGTGCCGGGGCCCCCGGGGCGGTTCGCCGCTCCGGGGGCCCTTCGCGTCGTCAGGGCAGCCGGACCACGGTGGCGGTGGCGGCGGAGGCGCGGGCGGCCTCCAGGACGGTGAGGGTGGCGACGGCGTCGCGGGGGTCGACCGGGGGCGGGGTGCGGTCGGTGAGGGAGCGGGCGATGGCGGCGTAGTAGGCGGGGTAGTCGCCGGGGTCGGTGGCCAGCGGTTCGGCGTCGCCGTCGGTGCCGAGCAGCCCGTACGCGGCGGGGTCGTCGGCGCCCCACGCGCCGTCGGCGGCGGGGCGGCGGCCGGCGCGCAGCGCGGCCTCCTGCGGGTCCATGCCGAACTTGACGTAGCCTGCGCTGTCGCCGAGCACCCGCAGCCGGGGGCCGGCCAGCGGGGCGAGGGCGCTGGTCCACAGCTGCGAGCGGACGCCGCCCGCGTGGGTGAGGGCGAGGAAGGCGTCGTCGTCGACCACCGCGCCGTCCCGGCGGACGTCGATCTCGGCGTACACCGTCTCCACCGGTCCGAACAGCGCGAGCGCCTGGTCGACCAGGTGGCTGCCGAGGTCGTACAGGGTGCCGCCGACCTCGGCGGGATCGGCGAGTTCGCGCCAGCCGGGCTTGGGCTTGGGGCGGAACCGCTCGAAGCGGGACTCGAAGCGGTGCACCCGGCCCAGCCGGCCCTCCTCGATCAGCCGGCGGGCGGTCAGGAAGTCGCCGTCCCAGCGCCGGTTCTGGAAGACCGACAGCAGCAGGCCGGACTTCTCGGCGAACTCGCACAGGTCGCGCGCCTCGGCGCTGGTCGCGGCGAGCGGCTTGTCGACCACGGTGGACAGGCCGGCCAGCAGCGAGGTCCGGGTGAGCGGGACGTGGGTGCGGTTCGGGGAGGCGATCACCACCAGGTCGAAACGGTCGGCGTCCTCGAACAGCTGCTCGGGCGTGTCCAGGGCGCGGGCGCCCGGGTGGTCGCGGTGCAGCTGGGCGCGGCGGTCGGGGTTGGCGGTGACCACCGCGTCCAGCTGCAGTCCGGGAGTGGTGGCGATCAGCGGGGCGTGGAAGGCGGAGCCGGCCAGGCCGTAGCCGATCAGTCCGACGCGGAACGGGGCGTGGGGCGTGCTGCTCATGCCCCTAACTGAACCATCCCGCTCCCCCGGAGCGGCGGAGCCACCCGCATGGTCCGGGCCGCTGTTGGGGGCGGCCCGCGCGGGGCGGCTTCGTCGGGTCGGCGGGCGGGTCAGCGGGCGCGGCGGGCGTGCCGTGGGCGCCGGCGGTGCAGGACGCCGAGCGCCGCGCCGGAGAGCAGCAGCACCGAGCCGAGCGAGATCAGCACGCCGGTGGTGCCGGCCGAGCCGCCGGTCCGGGCGAGCTGTGCGGCGGCGGGAGCGGCGGCCGCGGTGGTGCTGATCGCGGTGGCGGGCGCGGTGGTGGTGGCGGGCGCGGGGGTGGTCGGTTCGGGGGTGGCGGGCGCGGACGTGGTCGCGGCCTCGTGGGTGTGGGCGGGGGCGCTGGGGACGGGCGCGGTGTTCGGGGTGGCGCCGGTGCCGTCGAAGACCACGTCGGAGCAGGAGTAGAAGGCCTCGGGGCTGTCCGAGCGCTGCCAGATCGCGTAGAGCAGCTGACGGCCGGTCAGCCCGGCGGCGACGGTGCCCGGCAGGATGTACTGCCCGTCGACGAGTTGCGGGTCGGTGACGGTGAGGAACGGGGTGTCGGCGAGGTCGGCCCAGCGCAGCGGGCGGCTCGGGTCGTAGCCGGGCCGGGTGAGGTAGAGCCGGAAGGTGCCGCGGTGCGGGGCGGTGGCCCGGAACCGGAAGGTGAACGGCCGGCCGGCGGGGAGGCTGGTCGCGGGCCAGTCGGTGCGCGGCAGGTCGAGCCCGGCGAACTCGGGGTCGCCGGCGCTGCACAGCTTGCCGTCCGGGATCCGCTCGCGGTGCCGGCCGTCCGCATCGCCGATCCGCACGCCCATCCAGTCGTACAGCCCCTGGGTGCCGCCCGCCGCGACCGCGGCCCGGCAGGCCGCCGACCTCGGCTGCTCCGGGCCCTCCAGGTAGCAGCCCTCGACCCGGCTGAGCGGGTTCTGCATCGAGCCGTGCGCGGCTGCCGGGGTGGTGGCCAGGCCGCTGAACAGTGCGGTGGCGGCCAGCAGGACGGCGGTGCGGCGGAGGGCGGCCATCGGCGGGCTCCTTGCGTCGAGCGGAGGGCGTGTCCGGGACGCTAGCCCTGCGGGGCGGCAGAATTGACGTGATGTCGGCTTGTTTAGGGACGGTTTAAGAGTGCGTTGAGGCGGCCCCGGCTTCGGTCTCGGCTTCGGCGTCGGCCTCTACCTCTGCTTCGGCGAAGAGGGTGCGCGCGGCGTGCAGGGTGTCGGTGTACTCGCGGACGGCGGCGATCCGGCCGTCGCGGACGGTGAAGACGCCCAGGCAGCGGTTGTCGTAGCGGTGTCCGTGGGCGGTGGTGCCGCGGGAGGTCCACTCGGCGACCACCCGGTCGCCCTCGGCGATCGGGGTGCCGGTCAGCGCGACCTTCACCGGCGTGCCGGGGGCGAACAGCGGGCCGGCCGCGCCGAGGAAGTCCTCGACGATCGCCTTTCGGCCGCGCCAGACCCCGCTGAAGGGCAGGTCGCCGCCGGGGTAGCTCCAGGTGGCGTCCTCGGTGAAGGCGGCGCGGACCGCGGCCAGGTCGCCGCGGGCGACGGCGGCCACGTACGCGGTGACCACGGTGCGCGGGTCGGTGCTCGGTTCGGGGCTCATGGGGTGCTCCTCGGGGTGGATCGGGTCGGTGGAGGGTGCGGACGGCGTGGCCGTGGAGCGGCGTTCGCGCCGGGCGGTGACGGGGGTCGGCGGTGCGACCAGTAGACGGCGGCGGGCGGTGGCCGGTCCAACAACCGGAACTGCCGTACGACAACCGCTGGTTGTCGGCGAGGATGGCGGGATGGACCCCGACCTCGCCCAGCTGCGCGCCTTCGTCACCGTCGCGGAGCAGCTGCACTTCCGGCGCGCCGCCGAGCAGTTGGCGATCAGTCAGCAGGGCGTGTCGAAGCGGATCGCCGCGCTGGAGCGGGAGTTGGGCGTCCGCCTGGTCGATCGGGGGCGTTCGGCGGTGGGCCTCACCGAGGCGGGGCGGCGGTTCCTCGAGCCGGCGCGGGCGGCGCTGGCCGCCGGGCGGGCCGCGGTGGCCGCGGCCCGGGAGGGGGTGGGCCCGGCCCGGCTGGACGTCTGGGGGCACCTGTTCGAGCCGCTCCGGACGGTGCGTGAAGTCCTCGGTGGGGACGGCGGGTTGCCGGTCGAGGTGGGGCCGGGACGCGACCTGGCGGGGGTGGCCGAGGCGGTGGAGCGGGGTGAGGCCGCTGCCGGGTTCGGGCGCTTCCACCCGCCCGCGGAGGGGGCCGGCCCGCCCGCGCGGCTGGCGCACCGCCTGGTGCGGCTGGAGCCGGTGGACGTGGTGCTGCCCGCCGGGCACCCGCTGGCCCGCCAGGCCCAGGTGCGGCCCGCCGACCTCGCCGCGCTGCGCCTGGTGCTGCCCGCCGCCCCGGCCCGGCTGGACTTCCTGGCCCGGTTCGCCGAGCGCTTCGGCGTGCCGGTACTGCCCGGCGAGGCCAACCTGGGCCTGGCCCACCTGCTGGACCGGGTCCGCGCCGCCCCGGAGGCCTGCACCCTGCTGCCCGCCGAACTGCCGCTCGCCGCCTCGCCCGGGCTGGTGGTCCGCCCGCTCGCCGACCCGGTCCCGCTGTACGCCTGGTCGCTGGTCTGGCACCGCGACCGCCCGCACCCCGCGGTCCCGGCGCTGCTGCGTGCCTTCGCCGACCGCGGGCGCGAGCGTCGCTGGCTGGAGTACCGCCCCGGACGCGACTGGCTGCCGGAGACCGACGCCCGCGAACTGGGCTGAGGAAACGCAACGGCACGGGCCCCCGGTGACCGGGGACCCGTGCGAGGCGGCGTCAGATCAGTTCGACCAGGTCCGCGATGGAGTCGACCACGCGGGTCGGGCGGTAGGGGAAGCGGTCCACGTCGGCGGCCTGGGTGAGGCCGGTGAGGACCAGGAAGGTCGACATGCCGGCCTCCATGCCGGAGACGATGTCGGTGTCCATCCGGTCGCCGATCATCGCGCTGTTCTCGGAGTGCGCGCCGATCGCGTTCAGGCCGGCCCGCATCATCAGCGGGTTGGGCTTGCCGACGAAGTACGGCTCCACGCCGGTGGCCTTGGTGATCAGCGCGGCGACCGCGCCGGTGGCGGGCAGCGCGCCCTCGGCGGACGGGCCGGTCTCGTCCGGGTTGGTGGCGATGAAGCGGGCGCCCGCGTCGATCAGGCGGACGGCCTTGGTCATCGCCTCGAAGGAGTAGGTGCGGGTCTCGCCGAGGACCACGAAGTCCGGGTCGCTGTCGGTGAGGACGTAGCCGACGTCGTGCAGCGCGGTGGTCAGGCCGGCCTCGCCGATCACGTAGGCGGTGCCGTTCGGGCGCTGGTCGGCGAGGAACTTGGCGGTGGCCAGCGCGGAGGTCCAGATGTGCTCGGCGGGGACGTCGAGGCCCATCCGGGAGAGCCGGGCGTGCAGGTCGCGCTGGGTGTAGATCGAGTTGTTGGTGAGCACCAGGAAGGGCTTTCCGGACTCACGCAGCCGCTTGATGAAGGCGTCGGCCCCCGGGATCGGCACGCCCTCGTGGATGAGGACTCCGTCCATGTCGGTCAGCCAGGTCTCGATGGGCTTGCGGTCTGCCACGGTAGGTGTCTCCTCGGTCTTGCGACGGTCGAACGATCTGTTGCATCGCTCCGACCGGACACCGCTGGCCGGTCGGGCGCCACTGGCTGCCCCAACGCGGCTCAGCCTAGTCGGCCCGGTCGGCGGCGTCCCCGGTACCCTGTGCCGGTCACGGGGCGGGCGTCGGGGAGGCGCCCGGCGGACGGGGGGAGTTCACGTGGAGGAGAAGCGCGTCACCTGGGCGGAGCTCTACTTCGACCTGGTGTTCGTGTTCGCGGTGACCCAGGTGTCGGGGCTGCTGCACCACCACCACGACTGGGCGGGCGTGGGCCGGGCGCTGGTGGCGTTCGTGCCGGTGTACTGGTGCTGGGTCGGCACCACGGTGCAGGCCAACATCCGGGACGTGGACAACGCGCGCGACCGCATCGGGATCTTCGCGGTGGGCCTGGCCGGGCTGTTCATGGCGCTGGCGCTGCCCGGCGCGTTCGGCCCGCGCGGGGTGCTGTTCGGCGCCGCGTACTGGGCGGCCCGGCTGGTGCTGCTCGGCCTGATGGCCCGTCAGGTGCGGCGGATCTGGATCGGCCCGTACGGGGTGGCGGGGTTCCTCACCGGGCCGCTGCTGCTGCTCGGCGGGCTGGCCGGCTCCCCGCTGCGCGAGACGC
This sequence comes from Kitasatospora sp. NPDC002522, assembly GCF_053595195.1. Lineage (NCBI taxonomy): Bacteria > Bacillati > Actinomycetota > Actinomycetes > Kitasatosporales > Streptomycetaceae > Kitasatospora > Kitasatospora sp. NPDC002522. Next base: position 76,112 of record NZ_JBSFXE010000029.1, on the reverse strand, counting down.
TGTGGGCGCTCGCCGCGGCCACCGACCTGGCGGCGCCGCTGGCGTTCCGCCGGCACCTGGCCCGGGTCGACTACCACCCCGGCCACCTGCCGGAGCGGTTCGGGCTGTTCCTGCTGGTGGCACTCGGCGAGTCGATCGTCGGTATCGGCGCCCCGGTGGCCGGCGCCCCGCTGCACGCGGGCCAACTGGCCTCCGTCGCCGTGGCGTTCGTGATCTCGTGCGCCCTGTGGTGGCAGTACTTCGGCTATGCCGCGGACGCCATGCGCTACGCCCTGGAGACCGCCGTCTCCCGCCGCGACGTGATGCGCCAGGTGTTCTCCTACGGCCACCTGGCGCTGATCGCGGGGGTGATCACGGTGGCGGTCGGCTTCGCCGAGACGGTCGCCCGGCCCGGCGGCGTGCTCGGCGACGGCGCGCTCGGGCTGCTGTATGGCGGCAGTGTGCTGTACCTGCTGAGCTTCAGCTACACCCGGAAGATGATGTTCGGGATGATCTCGCCGACCCGGCTGGCCGCCGCGGCGGTGGTCTCCGCGCTGCTGGCGGTGCTGCTGCTCACCCCGCTGCACCGGCTGCCCGCGCTGGCCGTGCTGGTGCTGCTGGCCGTGGTGCTGGTCGGCCTGAACGGCTGGGAGGCGCTGCGGGTCCGGCGGGCGCGGCAGGCTGTCGGCGCGAGCGAGTAGCGTTCACCACGCGGGCCTGGACGACGGGGCCCGGAGTCCGATGAGAGCGGTCGCCGTGCGGCGCGGCCGGTGGGAGGTACACGTGACGGAGCTGGCCGAGGCGAGCGTGGGCGGCGTCCTGGAGGTGCCGGAGTCCTGGCGGGCGGTGCTCGCCGAGGAGACCGGCAAGCCGTACTTCGCGCAGCTGACGGAGTTCCTGGCGGCCGAGCGCGCGGAGCACGAGGTGTTCCCGCCCGCCGGGCAGGAGTTCTCGGCGCTCGCCGCGACCGCGTACGAGGACGTCCGGGTGCTGATCCTCGGTCAGGACCCGTACCACGACAACGGCCAGGCGCACGGCATGAGCTTCTCGGTGCTGCCGGGCGTGAAGACGCCGCCGTCGCTGCGCAACATCTACAAGGAGCTGACCACCGACCTCGGCCTCACCGTCCCCGACAACGGGTACCTGATGCCGTGGGCCGAGCAGGGCGTGCTGCTGCTCAACGCGGTGCTCACGGTGCGCGCGCACGAGGCGAACTCGCACAAGAACAAGGGCTGGGAGAAGTTCACCGACGCGGTGATCAAGGCGGTCAGCGCCCGCGAGGAGCCCTGCGTCTTCGTGCTGTGGGGCGGCTACGCGAAGAAGAAGCTGCCGCTGATCGACACCGACCGGCACGTGGTCGTCCAGGGCGCCCACCCCTCGCCGCTGTCCGCGAAGCTGTTCCTCGGCAGCAAGCCGTTCTCGCAGATCGACGCGGCCCTGGAGGGCTTCGGCGGCAAGGCGATCGACTGGCAGATCCCGAACCTGAAGTAGCGGCGGACGCCACGCGCGGCGGGGGGTGAGGGTCACCCTGGGTCACCCCCGCCGCGCGGGCCCGTGAGCCCGTCAGTCCGTCAGGACGGGCGGTTCGGTGGCGGCGCGCAGGCGGTCGAGGCTGACGCCGTCGGCGAGTTCGACCAGGCGCAGGCCCTCGGGGGTGACGTCCAGGACGGCCAGGTCGGTGACGATGCGGTGCACCACGGCGCGGCCGGTGGCGGGCAGGGACAGCTCCTGCACGATCTTGGGGGCGCCGTCCCGGGCGGTGTGCTCCATCACCACGATGAGGCGGCGGGCGCCGTGCACCAGGTCCATCGCGCCGCCCATGCCCTTGACCATCCTGCCGGGGATCATCCAGTTGGCCAGGTCGCCGCGGGCCGAGACCTGCATCGCGCCGAGCACCGAGACGTCGATCCGGCCGGAGCGCACCATGCCGAAGGAGAACGCCGAATCGAAGTACGCCGCACCGGGGTTGACGGTGACGGTCTCCTTCCCGGCGTTGATCAGGTCGGGGTGGACGTCGGCGTCCGCCGGGTACGGGCCGACGCCGAGGACGCCGTTCTCGGAGTGCAGCACCACGTGCACGCCCGGCGGCAGGTGGCCGGGGATCAGCGTCGGCAGGCCGATGCCGAGGTTGACGTACTGGCCGTCGCGCAGTTCGCGGGCGGCCCGGGCGGCGAGCGCGTCGCGCGGGTCGAGCGTGGTGGTCATCAGGACTCCTTCGGGGCGGCCGGGCTGACGGTGCGTCGCTCGATGCGGCGGTCGGCGGGGTCGGCGGCGACCACCCGGTCCACGTACACGCCGGGCAGGTGGACGGCGTCGGGGGGCAGCTCGCCGGGCTCGACGATCCGGTCCGCCTCGACGACGGTGACCTTCCCGGCGGTGGCGCACAGCGGGTTGAAGTTGCGGGCGGCGGCGTGGAACACGCAGTTGCCGTGCCGGTCGGCGACCTCGGCGCGGACCAGCGCGAAGTCCGCGGTGATCGCCTCCTCCAGCAGGTACCGGCGCCCGCCGAACTCCCGCACCTCCTTGGGCGGGGAGGCCAGCGCGACCGCGCCGCCGCCGGGCGCGTACCGCCACGGCAGGCCGCCCTCCTCGACCTGGGTGCCCGCGCCGGCCGGGGTGAAGAACGCCGGGATGCCCGCGCCGCCGGCCCGCAGCCGCTCGGCGAGGGTGCCCTGCGGGGTGAGCTCCACCTCCAGCTCGCCGTTCAGGTACTGGCGGGCGAACTCCTTGTTCTCGCCCACGTAGCTGGAGGTCATCCGGGCGATCCGGCCGGCCCGCAGCAGCAGGCCCAAGCCCCAGTCGTCCACCCCGCAGTTGTTGGAGACCACCCGCAGTCCGGTGGTGCCCGCGGCGACCAGCGCGCCGATCAGGGTGGACGGGATGCCGCACAGGCCGAAGCCGCCGACCGCGAGCAGCGCGCCGTCGGGAATGTCCCCCACCGCGCGGGCGGGGGAGTCCAGGACCTTGTCCAAGGTGGTCACCTCATCGAGTGGGGGGCCGGCGGCGTCGCCGGCACCGCACCACCCTCACCGCAGGCCCCGGCGCTTTCCATGGCGGCCGCGGACATGGGCCGCACCCGGGTCATGTGCCCGCCGCACACCGTCGCCGGGCTGACGCCCCGACATGTCGGCGGCGCACACAGCCAGGACGGCCGATGCGTGCGTCCGTCACATGTCGCGCCCCGGGCGGCCCCCCTACGGTTCCGGCAATCCACCAGCACAGCCACGTCAGGAGCCGACCACCATGCCCGTCACGGACGCCACCCACAGACCCGTCCGCACGCTCGCCGCGCTGGCCGCCTGCGTGCTGCTCGCCGCCGGCTGCGCCAAGGCCGGCACCGCGGGCACCTCGACCGACGCGGGCGGGTCCAAGACCCCGGTCAAGGTCGGCCTGGTGTACTCCCGGACCGGCCCGCTGGCCGCCTACGGCAAGCAGTACCTGGAGGGCTTCAAGGCGGGCCTGTCCTACGCCACCAAGGGCACGAACGCGGTCGCCGGGCACCCGGTGGAGGTCGCCGAGCAGGACGACGCGGGCGACCCGGCCAAGGCGGTCTCCGCCGCCAAGGACCTGATCGGCAAGGGCTACAAGGTGCTGGCCGGCTCCACCGCCTCCGGCGTGGCGCTGCAGGTCGGCCCGATCGCCGCGCAGAACAAGGTGCTGTTCATCAGCGGCCCGGCCGCCGCCGACAAGGTCACCGGCCTGAACAAGTACACCTTCCGCTCCGGCCGGCAGTCCTACCAGGACACCAGGGCCGCCGCCTCCTTCATCGGCGACGCCAAGGGCAAGAAGGTCACCGTGCTGGCCCAGGACAGCGCCTTCGGCCAGGCCAACGTCGCCGCCGTCAAGGACGTCCTCGGCGGCGAGGGCGCCACCGTCGACGCGGTGCTCGCCCCGCCGTCCGCCACCGACCTGACCCCGTTCGCCAGCCAGGCCAAGGCCGCCAAGCCCGACCTGCTGTTCGTCGCCTGGGCCGGCGACACCGCCTCCGCGCTGTGGACCTCGCTCACCCAGCAGGACGTCTTCTCCGCCACCAAGGTGGTCACCGGCCTCGACGTGGCCGCCTCCTACCCGCTGTTCGGCCCCGCCGCCGAGCGGATCAGCTTCCTCAACCACTACTTCGCGGGCGCGGCCGGCGGCACCGAGGCCGAACTCGCGATGACCGACGCCGTCACCAAGGCCGGCTCCAAGCCCGACCTGTTCACCCCCGACGGCTTCACCGCCGCCCAGATGGTGGTGCACGCGCTGGAGACCGCCAAGGGCTCCGACGCCGACACCGACGCCCTGGTGAAGGCCCTGGAGGGCTGGAGCTTCGACGGGGTCAAGGGGCAGCTGACGATCCGCGCCGAGGACCACGCGCTGCTGCAGCCGATGTTCCAGGTCAAGCTGACCGGCACCGGCGCCGCCGCCAAGCCCAGCGTGGAGAAGAAGCTGACGGCCGACCAGGTCGCCCCGCCGGTCGCCAAGATGGCGGGCTGAACCGACATGAGCAGCCCCGCCCCGGTCCTGCGGCTGGACGGCCTCGGCTGGTCCGTCCGCGGCGTCCCGATCGTCCAGGACGTGAGCTTCGACGTCGCGGAAGGCGAGTTCGTCGCCTTCATCGGCCCGAACGGGGCGGGCAAGACCTCCCTGTTCAACCTGATCTCCGGCATCCACCCCGCCACCCACGGCTCGCTCGCCCTGGACGGCGCGGACATCACCGCCCTGCCGGTGCCCGCCCGGGCCCGGCGGGGCCTCGGCCGGACCTTCCAGACCTCCTCGCTGTGGCCCGGCCTCAGCGTCGCCGAGCACGTCCGGCTGGCCGCCCAGGCCGCCGCCGGACCGCGCGCCTCCTACCGGATCTGGCGGCGCGCCGACGCCTACCGGCAGCAGGTCGAGGAGACCCTGGAGCGCACCGGACTCGCCGCCCGCGCCGACGACCTCGCCGGCTCCCTCTCGCACGGCGGCAAGCGCAAGCTCGAACTCGCCGTGCTGCTGGTCGGCGGCCCCCGCCTGATCCTGCTCGACGAGCCGATGGCCGGGGTCAGCGCCGAGGAGGTGCCCGCCCTGGTCGAGCTGATCCGCTCGGTCCACCAGGACCAGGGCCGCACCGTGCTGATGGTCGAGCACCACATGGACGTGCTGCTCGGCCTCGCCGACCGGCTCGCCGTGATGCACCACGGCACCCTGCTGGCACTCGACACCCCCGAGGCCGTGATGGCCGACGCCACCGTCCAGGGGGCCTACCTCGGGGAGGCGCTGTGAGCCTGCTGACGGTCCGTGACCTGCGGGTGGTGATCGAAGGCCTGCACATCCTGCACGGGGTGGAGCTGGACGTCGCCGCCACCGGCGTCACCGCCCTGCTCGGCCGCAACGGCGCGGGCAAGACCACCACCGTCAAGGCCGTCATGGGCCTGGTCCCGCGCACCGGATCGCTGCTCTTCGACGGCGCCGAGACCGTGAAGCTGCCCACCCACCAGGTGGTCCGCCGCGGCATCGGCTACGCCCCCGAGGACCGCGGGATCTTCGCCGGCCTCACCGTCGCCGAGAACCTGCGCCTCGCCGAACGCGACACCGCCCCCGCCTACGACCTGGTGCACGAGCTGTTCCCCGAGCTGAAGCAGCGTCAGAAGCAGCCCGCCGGAACCCTCTCCGGCGGCCAGCAGCAGATGGTCGCCATCGCCCGCACCCTGCTCAACGGCAACCGGCTGATCATCGCCGACGAACCCACCAAGGGCCTCGCCCCGAAGATCGTCGCGGAGGTCGCCGACGTGCTCGCCCGGGTCGCCGGGACCGTCCCCGTGCTGCTGGTCGAGCAGAACCTCGCGCTGGTGCGCCGGGTGGCCGGCCACTGCGCCGTGCTCGCCGACGGCCGCACCGCCCACCAGGGCGACGCCCGCGCCCTGCTCGCCGACGAGGACGCCGCCCGCCGGCTGCTCGGCGTCGGCAGCCACCGTCCCGCTCCCGAGGTGACCCCCTGATGAACACCGTCGTCCTGCTCGCCTGCACCGGACTCGGGCTCGGCGCGCTGTACTTCCTGGTCGCCTCCGGCCTGTCGCTGATCTTCGGCCTGATGGACGTGCTCAACTTCGCCCACGGCGCGCTGCTGTCCGTCGGCGCCTACGCCTCCTGGTGGGCCGCCACCGACGGCGGCCTGGGCTTCTGGCTGGCCGTCCCGTTCGGCACGGTGGTCGGCACCGCCGCCGCCGTGCTGCTCGAACTCGCGCTGATCCGGCCGCTCTACGCCCGCCCCCGCGACCAGATCCTCGCCACCGTCGGCGTCGGACTCGCCCTGCCCGCCCTGCTGATGGGCATCTGGGGCGGCGACGCCCGGCCCTTCCCGCAGCCCGCGGCGCTGTCCGGGACGGTGCGCCTGCTCGGCGCGACCGTGCCCGTCAACCGCTTCGTGCTGGTCGCCGCCGCCGTGGTCGTGCTCCTGCTGCTGCGGCTGTTCCTGGCCCGCACCCGCTACGGGCTGATCGTCCGGGCCGGCGTCGAGGACCGCGCCATGGTCACCGCGCTCGGCATCGACGTCCGCAAGGCCTTCACGCTGGTCTTCGCGATCGGCGGCGCCGCCGCCGCGCTCGGCGGGGCGCTGGCCGGCCTCTACTTCGGCTCGGTCAACCCCGGCCAGGGCACCAGCCTGCTGATCTTCGCCTTCGTGGTCGTCGTGATGGGCGGCACGGGCTCGGTCACCGGGGCCGCCGTGGCCTCCGTCGCGGTCGGCCTGGTCCAGCAGTTCGCCAACTACTACTCAGCTGCGGGCCTCGGCGACCTGTCCGTCGTGGTCCTGCTCGCCGTGCTGCTGCTCGCCAAGCCGCGCGGACTCACCGGGAGACTCGCATGACCGCCCTGCTCAAGCGGTGGTGGCCGCTCGCCCTGCTGCTCGTCCTGCTGATCGCGCCCTACGGCGCGCTCCCGCTGCCAGGACTGCTCGACGGCCCGCTCGGCAGCCCCGGCAGCCTGCAACTCCTGGCCCTCTGCCTGGTCTACGGCGCCCTCGCCAGCGGCTACGACCTGCTGCTCGGCCGCACCGGACTGCTCTCCTTCGGCCACGCCCTGTACTTCGCCACCGGCCTGTACGCCACCGACCTGGCCATGCTGGAGCTCCGACTCCCGTTCGTGGCCGCCGCGGTGTTCGGCGTCGCCTGCTCGGTGGCGCTCGCCCTGCTGCTCGGCTCGATCTCGCTGCGGGTCACCGGCATCGGCTTCTCCATGGTCACCCTCGCCTTCGCCCAGGCCGGCGCGATCCTGGTGCAGCGCAACCCCGGCGGCCTCACCGGCGGCGAGGAGGGCCGCTCGGCGCCCGCCGACCGCCTCCCCGGCGCGCTGATCGGCATCCAGAACACCGCCAACCTCTACTGGATCGCCGTCGCCTACCTGGTGCTCACCCTCGCCGTCGTGCACTGGACGGTCGCCTCGCCCACCGGACGGATCTGGGCCGGCATCCGCGAGAACGAACGCCGGGTCGAGGTGCTGGGGCTGCGCCCGTACGGCTTCAAGCTGGTCGCGTTCACGGTCGCGGGCGCCCTGGCCGGCGCGGGCGGCGTGGTCTACCTGCTGCTCACCGGCGGCGCCACGCCGCAGGCCGCGAGCTCCGACGCCACCCTGGCGCTGCTGGTGATGGTCGTCCTCGGCGGCTCCGGCACCCGCTGGGGCCCGCTGCTCGGCGGCGTCCTCTACACCTGGGCCGCGCACCGCCTCGGCGACCTCGCCAACTCCGCGTCGATCGCCGAACTCCCCGCCGTGCTACGGGTTCCGCTCTCCCAACCGCTGTTCCTGCTCGGTAGCCTCTTCGTCGCCGTGGTCTACCTGCTCCCCGGCGGCCTGGCCCGCCTGCCCGCCCGGATCCGTTCCGGCCGGGCCGCGCGGACCGCCCGGCCCGCCGCCACCGCCGTCCCGGAAGGCGCCGCATGACGCACCCGCAGTCCCTCACCGTCCCCGTCGCCGACGGCGAGCTGGCCGTCCTGCACTGGCCCGCGACGGTCCCCGACGCCCCCGTGGTGGTCGCCGTCCACGGCATCACCGCCAACGCCCTCGCCTGGGGTCCGCTGGCCCGCCTGCTCGACGGCCGGGTCTCGCTCTACGCCCCCGACCTGCGCGGACGGGCCGCGAGCCGGGACCTGCCCGGCCCCTACGGCCTGGCCCGGCACGCCGAGGACGTCGCCGCGCTGATCCGCCGGCTCGGCGACGCGCCCGTCCGGCTGGTCGGCCACTCGATGGGCGCGTGGGTCGGCGCGCTCACCGCCGTCCGGCACCCGGAGCTGCTGACCGACCTGGTGCTGGTCGACGGCGCGGTGAGCTTCCCGCTCCCCGCGGGCGTCCGCGAGGAGGACGCCCTGGCGGCCGTCCTCGGCCCCGCGCTGGCCCGGCTCTCGATGACCTTCGCCGGCCGCGACGCCTACCGCGACTTCTGGCGCGCGCACCCCGCGTTCGGCGCGTGGACCCCCGAGATCGACGCCTACGTCCAGCGCGACCTGATCGGCGCCGAACCCGAGCTGGTCTCCTCCTGCGTCGGCGAGGCGGTCCGCACCGACGGCGCCCAGGTCCTGCTGGACCCCGAAGCCGCCGACGCCGTCCACCGCCTCACCGTCCCCGCCACCCTGCTGTACGCCGAGCGCGGCCTCCTGAACGAGCCTCAGGCCCTCTACGACCAGGGCCGGTTGGCGAAGGTCGCGATCCCGACGGAGCTGGTGCCGGACACCAACCACTACACGATCCTCTGGTCGGACCGGCTGGCCCAGGTCGTGCGGTAGCCGCCGGCGCGCCCTACGCCGTCCCGAGGAAGGTCTGCCAGCCGCCCGTCGGGGCCTGGCCCACGCCCAGGGTGCGGAGCTTGCGGATGGTGGACTGGTCCTGCACCTCCAGCCACTCGACGAGCTGACGGAAGGACACCAGCCGGACGTCCGGCTTGCCGGCGATCTGCTTCAGGGTCTCCTCGACCGCGTCCATGTAGATGCCGCCGTTCCACTGCTCGAAGTGGTTGCCGACGAAGAACGGGGCGCGGTTGGTGGTGTAGGCGCGGTTGAAGCCCGCCAGGTACGAGTCACGGGCCTGGTCGCGCCACGCCGGGTACTTGGACGCGTCGCCCTTGGTGGAGCCGCCGGACTGGTTCGCCAGGATGTTGTAGTCCATCGACAGCACCTGGAAGTTGTGGCCCGGGAACGGGATGCCCTGGAGCGGGAAGTCCCAGATCTTGCCGTCCTGGACCTTCTGCGGCCAGATCTGCAGGCCGCCGGGGGAGCTGGCGTCGTACTTCCAGCCGAGCTTCGCCGCGGTCGGCAGCAGCGCCTTCTGGCCCTCCAGGCAGGGGGTGCGGCCGCCGATCAGCTCCTTCTTGTAGTCGAAGGGCAGCGGGTCGACGTCGGTGAAACCGGTGTTGGTCTTCCACTGGGTGACGAACGAGACCGCCTGCTCGATCTCGCTCTCCCAGTCCTCCGGCGTCCACTTGTTGACGCCGTTGCCATCCGAACGGGTGGAGCAGAAGTGCCCGTTGAAGTGGGTGCCGATCTCGTGGCCGGCCAGCCAGGCCTGGCTGATCAGCTTGATGGTGTTGCGGACGGCGTTGGCGGACAGGAACGGGATGTCCGAGGCGCCGACCGAGTGCTTCGGCGGGTGGTACAGCGAGGCCTTCTCCTTCGGCAGCGTGTAGATGCCGGACAGGAAGAAGGTCATGGTCGCCTTGTACTGCTCGGCGAGCTTGAGGAACCGGGTGAACTGGCCGTCGTCGGTGGCGCCCGCGCCGTCCCAGGAGAAGACCACGAACTGCGGGGGAGCCTCACCGGGCTTGAGCTTCTCCGGGGTCGGCTGGTTGGGCTGCGCGCCGGTGTCGGCGCTCGAGCCGTCGCCGAGCGGGGTGCCCTTCACGGGGGACGTCCCGGAGGACGGCTGGTTGGAGGCGCCGGCGTCGGAACCGGGGCGCCCGGTGCCACCGCCCCCGCCGCTCGAACAGGCGGTGACGGCCCCGAGTGCCGCGGTGGCCGCCGTGGCGGACAGCACTGTCCTGCGCGAGATGGTGCTCATGGTCTCCCCTGCCGCGGTGGGTCCGGGCCAGAAAAGCTCCGGGGGCCGAACCGCGGCTCCCGGAGGTCAAGTGCTGGCAAAATCGGACAATTTGACGTTAGCGCCACCCAAGGATGGCACGGCTCAGGTGGCCCGGCCAACGCCGCCCCACCTGTCGGACACCACGCCGGGGACGGCCGTCGCGGCTGCACGCCGCACCGCCTTGTTGCCGTTCTGGGACAGAGCAGGTCACTCGGCTCCGGCGAGCGCCGCGAGCTCCCGGCGGCGGCGCCGGACCAGCTGCGCGATGCCGCTGGAGATGGCGGTGGCGGCCAGGCAGGAGATCGCCAGGCTCAGCCACGCGGTGTCGAACCAGTGCGAGTTGAGCCAGCCCAGCGTGACGATGTACGCGGCCCACAGCACGGCGGCCACCGCCGACCAGCGCAGGAAGGTCCACGGGCGGCCGGGGGAGTGCCCGACCGCGAGGTCCAGGACGGTGCGCCCCGCCGGGACGAAGCGGGCCACGATGACGATCGCCGCGGCGGCCCGGCTGGTGCGGCCCGTGAAGGCGCGCTGCACCCGCTCGACGCTCGCGGCCAGCTTCGGCCGGCGCTCCAGCCGGCGGCTGACCGCGGGGGCGCCGCGCCGGGCCAGGTGGAGCAGCAGCAGGTCGCCGAGGAACGAGGCCGCGGCCACCCCGGCGGCCAGCAGCAGCGGGGCGTTGTGCACCTGCGAGGTCTTCAGCACCGCGAGGATCACCAGGGTGCCGCTCGGCAGGAACGGCAGGAAGGCGTCGCCGAGTACCGCGGCCAGGGCCAGGCCGCAGTACCAGGCCGGGCCGATCACGGCGTTGGCGTCCAAGGTGGTTCTCCCTCCAGCCCGCCCGGGGGAGAGGCAGCTGCAACGGGGCCAACGCTAGCGCGAGAGAATTTCATGCCATGAAGCACCCCCGGTGTGGCGCGTCACACTCCGGGCCCGGGAACCACGAGAGCCCCTGGGGCGGGGTTGCCGCTCCAGGGGCTCATGGGGATCGAACGACGCTGGTCGAGCCCGCCGATCTGTCGCTGGTCGCGGAACCGGTACGTGCTCCGCTGATCACCAGACTGCCGCATGGCCACCCCCGGATCGACCGTTCGACCTGGCGACAACTCGCTCTGGCGTGAAGTCGCCACGGAGCGTGGCCTCCTGTCGGACCGTCAGCGAAACCGTGCGCTTCGGCGGGAACAACCGCGGCCGGTCGCCGGGTTGTCCCCCGACGACCGCCCAGGCACCCGGCCGGGGCACCAGGAGGACGCAGCGCATGAGCATCGCACCGGAGCCGACCGACCCCACCGAGCCCGCCGCCGACCCGATCCGCGGCCGCACCGCCGGGAACGCTCCCGCGCCGCTCTCCATCCTGGACCTGGCCACCGTCGGCACCGGCTACAGCCCCGGCGAGGCACTCGCCGCCACCACCGAGCTGGCCCGCAGCGCCGAGCAGTGGGGCTACCACCGGTTCTGGGTCGCCGAGCACCACGGCATGCCCGGCGTGGCCAGCTCCGTCCCCGCGGTGCTGCTCGCCCACCTCGGCGCGCACACCTCCACCCTGCGGCTCGGCTCCGGCGGCGTGATGCTCCCCAACCACGCGCCGCTCGCCATCGCCGAGCAGTTCGGCCTGCTGGAGGCCCTGCACCCCGGCCGGATCGACCTCGGCCTCGGCCGCGCCCCCGGCACCGACCAGGCCACCGCCCGGGCGCTGCGCCGCGGCGAGTCGGAGGGCCCCGGCGACTTCCCGCGCCAGCTCGCCGAACTGATCCACTTCCTGGACGGCGACTTCCCCGACGGCCACCCCTACGCGACCCTCGCCGCCGTGCCGCGCTCCGCGAGCCGACCGCCGACCTGGCTGCTCGGCTCCTCCGGCTTCAGCGCCCAGCTCGCCGCCCGGCTCGGCCTGCCGTTCGCCTTCGCCCACCACTTCAGCGGCGGCAACACCGTCGCCGCGCTCGACCTGTACCGCGACGGCTTCCGCCCGTCCGCGGTGCTGGACAAGCCCTACACCCTGATCGGGGTCGGCGCGGTCGCCGCCGAGGACGGCGAGCGGGCCCGCCGGCTGGCCCGCTCCGCCGGGCTCGCCACGCTGCGGCTGCGCCAGGGCCGCCCCGGCCCGATCCCCACCCCCGAGGAGGCCGCCGCCCACCCGTACACCCTCGCCGAGGAGGACTTCCTGGACTCCTGGCTGGCCAACGTGGTGCTCGGCACCCCCGAGGAGGTCGCCGCCGGTCTGGAGGCCCTGCGGCACCGCACCGGCGCCGACGAGCTGATGGTCACCTCGCACATCCACGGCCACCGCAACCGGCTGGAGTCCTACCGCCTGATCGCCGAGGCGTACGGCCTGACCGGCTGAGGGTCCGTCACCGGCCGAGCGCCGCGAGCTGCTCGGTGATCCGCTCGGCGGACCAGCGGTCCACCCAGGCGGCGAACTCGCCGGTGTAGTCGCGCGGGGTGGACTCCACCCGCATGATCAGCGCCAGGTAGATCCGGTACAGCGCGAGCCGGGCCCGGGCGGCGGCGTCGATCCGCAGCCCGGGCTCCACCGAGCGGTAGCCGGCCAGCAGGTCGGGGTCGTCCTCGGGCGTGCCGAGCGGGTCCAGGCCGACCAGCTCGGCCAGGGGATCGCCGAAGAACGCCCGCTCGCCGTCGATCACCCCGGTCAGCTCCCAGCCGTCCTGACCCTCCGTCAGCAGCAGGTTGCCCTCCCAGGCGTCGAAGTGCACCAGCGCCGGGCGCCGCACCTCGGCCAGTTCCGCCGCGAACTCCGCTGGCAGCGCACGCAGCCGCCCGGCCGGGGCGGGCAGCTCCACGCCGTAGCGGGCGGCGTCGTCCAGGACCGCGCCGAGCATCGCGGCGAACGCCTCCGGCCAGCCGTCGGCGGCCAGCGCGGCCTGCGGCTGCGGGTAGCCGAAGCGCGGGCCGGTGACGCGGGCGAGCCGGGCCGCCCAGGCGCCGAGCCGGCGGCGCAGCGGGGCCCGGTCGGCGGGGGCGAGCCGCTCGCGCAGGCTGTCCCAGGTGCTGCCCTCCAGGTACTCCAGCAGCAGCCACTCCCGGCACTCCGCGTCGCCCTCCGGGTCGTGGTGGAGCACCCGGGGCACCGCGAGGCCCGCGTCGGCGGCCAGCGCGTGGAACAGCCGCTCGGTGCCGAGCAGTCCGCGCTCGTGGCTGAGGCCCGGAGTGCCGGGCGGCGGCGCGCACTTGAGCACCAGACGCCGCCCGTCGGCGAGTTCGAGCAGCTGGGCGGCGTTGTACAGGCCGCCGGTCAGCGGCGTCCGGGACACCACCGCCGCACCGTCGAGCACCCCGGCCAGCCGCTCCATGCCCGCCCCTCCCGCTGAGCGCCGGGGGCGCCTAGCCGCCCGGCTGTCCGCGCAGTATCGCGGCGATCAGCTCCGGCGCGCCAGGGCGGGCGAAGTACCAGCCCTGCGCGGTGTCGCAGCCGGTCTGGCGCAGCCGTTCGGCCTGGGCGGCGCTCTCGATGCCCTCGGCGGTCACGGTCAGGCCCAGGGCGTGCGCCAGCCGCACCATCGCGCCGACGATCTGCTCGTCCGCGGCGCGCCGCCCGTCCGCGGCGGGCGAGGCCTCCCGGAACGCCTCGATGAACGTTCCGTCCAGCTTCAGCACGTGCACCGGCAGCCGGGAGAGGTACGCCAGGTTCGAGTAGCCGGTGCCGAAGTCGTCGATGGCGATCCGCACACCCATGTCGGCGAGCGCCTGCAGGGCCTGCAGCGGCCGCCCGCCGGGGCCGAGCAGCGCCGACTCGGTGATCTCCAACTGGAGCAGCCGGGGCGGCAGTCCGGTGCGCTCCAGCACCTCGGCGACGTCGGCGACCACGTCGGAGTCCCAGATCTGCCGGGCCGCCAGGTTGACGCTGACGAAGGCCTCCGCGGCCGGGAACTCGGCCAGCCAGTGCCGGGCCTGACGGCACGACTCCTCCAGCACCCACTTGCCGAGCGGCACGATCGCGCCGGACTCCTCGGCGAGCGGGATGAACCGGTCCGGCGACAGCAGCCCGTAGCGCGGGTGCCGCCAGCGCACCAGCGCCTCCGCGCCGCGCACCGCGCCGTCCGTCAGGCCCACCAGCGGCTGGTACTCCACGGTGAACTCGCCGCGCTCCACCGCCGGTCGCAGCGCGGTCGCCAGCAGGTGGCGGGTCAGCTGGTCGGCGCCGCGGTCGCGGTCGTACAGCGTCCAGCGGGCCCGGCCGTCGGCCTTCGACCAGTACAGGGTGGAGTCCGCGTCGCGGATCAGGTCGGTGGGCGTGGAGCCGCGCACCGGCCGCTCCACCACGCCGATCGACGCGGTCACCGTCAGCCGGTGCCCGGCCACCTCGAACGGGCGCTCCAGCTCCTCCATCAGCCCCGCCGCCAGCCGGGTCAGCTGCTGGTGCCCGGCCGACTCGGCGACCAGCACGGCGAACTCGTCGCCGCCCAGCCGGGCCACCAACTGCCCCTCGCCGGCCGCGAAGCCGTGCTCCAGCCGGGCCGCGACGGCGACCAGCAGCTGGTCGCCGACGTGGTGGCCGAGCGTCTCGTTGATCGCCGCGAAGCCGTCCAGGTCGACGTAGCACAGCCCGACCCGCCGCTCGCTCTCCGGACGGCCCGGACCGGCCGGCTCGGCGGGCTTGAACGCCGCCTCCAGCCGCTCGTAGAACAGCGCCCGGTTCGGCAGCCGGGTCAGCGGGTCGTGCAGCGCCTGGTACGCCAGCCGGTCGCCGAGCTGCCGCTGCTCGGTGATGTCCTCGACCATCACCAGCGTGTAGTACGGGGCGCCCCCGCCGTCCCGGATCAGCGAGACGGTGACCCGGCCCCACACCTCGCGCCCGCCGCGGTGCTTGAGCCGCTTCTCCACCCGCATCCGGTCGCGCTCGCCGCGCACCAGTTCGCGGTAGAGCCGGCGGGGGGTGTCCTCGGGGTCGATGATCTCGTGGATGTGCATCCGGGGGAGCTCGGCGACCTCCCGGCCGAGCATCGCGGCGAACACCGGGTTGCCCTCGATCACCAGGTCGTCGGTGTCGATCAGCGCCATCCCGAAACCGGCGTCCGAGAAGGCCGCCCGGAACCGCGACTCGCTGGCCCGCAGGGCCTCCGCGAGATGCCCGGCGTCCGCGTGCAGGGGTGCGCCGCAGGTGGCGCAGGCCTCCGAAACGGTTCCCGGGCGCGGCGTCTCGGGCTGCCCACCCCGATGGTGTGCGTCGGCCCTCACGTTCCGGCCCGGCACGGCACGCTCCCGTCCGCTGCTGCCACTGATCAGGCCGGCGCCCATGACGGCGGCGACCGGCCGCAGTGCCCGGGTGCGCCCGGCGACCGCGGTCGGTGACCGCGGCGTCCGGCGGCCTCGGGCCACGTCCGCCGATCATAGGCCGCCCGTGTAACTGTGCGCGACCGCCGCCAGGGTGATTCGCCCGGTTCGTGAAGGGATGTCCCTTACATTCTGTGCGATGCCCCCGGAGTGCACCGATCCGGGGCACCCCGGGGGCGCGCACGTCCACTCACGCGCTGTGCCGGTGCGTGAGCCTGACGGCGGGTCAGGCCAGGCTGGCGGTGATCGTGATGGTGGTGCCGGTCAGCGCCTTGCTCACCGGGCAGTTCGCCTTGGCGTCCTCGGCGGCCTTCTGGAACCCGGCCTCGTCCAGGCCCGGCACCTCGCCGACCACGGTCAGGTGGATGCCGGTGATCCCGGTGCCCGGCTGGAAGGTGACGTCCGCCTTGGTCTCCAGCTTCGCCGGCGGGGTGCCGGCGCCGGCCAGGCCGTGCGAGAGGGCCATCGAGAAGCAGGCCGAGTGGGCGCCGGCGATCAGCTCCTCCGGGCTGGTCTTGCCGTTCGGGGTCTCCGCCCGGGCCGGCCAGGACACCGGGAACTCGCCGATGCCCGAGGAGTCGAAGGTCACCAGGCCCTTGCCGTCGAGCAGGTTGCCCTCCCACTCGGTGTGCGCGGTGCGGGTCGTTGCCACGATCAGGTACCTCCTGTGAGTGCGGACTGCCGGTCGAACTGCTGTGTCCGCGGCCGGACTTCCGGTCGCGGCCCGCCCAGCCTACGGCCCGGGGCGGGCCCGGCGGGCCGCCGCGCCGAGACTGCCCGCGGCGGGGCGGCCCGGGCGCGCCGGGCGTCCAACCGCCGTCCCACATGCCGGAACGCGGGTCGAATACAAGGGGGTTCGCCACGTCGTCCCTGTTAGATTGGCCGGGGCCCGAGCCCGAGATCCCACCCGCAAGCCCCGGAGCCATCCCCCATGACGGACCAGCCCACCTCCTCCCCGGAGGAGATCGACAACGCCGTCCGCGCCGAGCTGACCCGCCTGCGCGAGTCCATCGACAACATCGATGCCGCCGTCGTCCACATGCTCGCCGAGCGCTTCAAGGCCACCCAGCGCGTCGGCCGCCTCAAGGCCGACCACCGCCTCCCCCCGGCGGACCCGGCCCGCGAACGCCAGCAGATCAAGCGCCTGCGCGAACTCGCCGTCAGCGCCAACCTCGACCCGGTCTTCGCGGAGAAGTTCCTCACCTTCATCATCGCCGAGGTCATCCGCCACCACGAGGCCATCGCCAGCGACACCCACGCCGAGGCCTGACGCTCGTCGGGCCGTTGACGCGGGGTTGTCTGCGGGGCGTAAAACCCGGATTTCGCGGTCCTCCGCGCGCGGGTTAGCGTGGCGTCCTTCCGGAAGAGGGCGGTGTCGGGTGGTCGAGGAGACTGCGCCGGTGGTGCGGCAGCTGCGCAAGCGGCGGCCGTGGTACGTGGAGCTGCCGGTGATGGTGGCGGTGGGCCTGGTGATCGCGGTGGTGATCAAGACCTGCCTGTTCCAGATGTTCTCGATCCCGTCCGGGTCGATGGAGAACACCCTGCAGATCGGCGACCGGGTCGCGGTGAACAAGCTCGCCACCCTGACCGGCTGGAAGCCGAAGCCCGGCGAGCCCGTGGTGTTCAAGGACCCCGGCGGCTGGCTCCCGCCCACGCCGAAGGACACCAACCCGGTGACCCGCACGGTCCGTTCGGGCCTGAGCACGGTCGGCCTGCTCCCGCCCGGCGACAACTACCTGGTCAAGCGGGTGATCGCGACCGGCGGCCAGAGCGTCTCCTGCCAGGGCAGCACCCTCACCGTGGACGGCAAGGCGGTGGCCGAGCCCTACCTGCACCCCGGCGACGACTCCTGCGCCGGCCTCGACTTCGGCCCCGTCAAGGTCCCGGCCGGCTACGTCTGGGTCGAGGGCGACCACCGCAGCGACTCCGCCGACTCCCGCTACCACCGCACCGACCCCGGCGGCGGCGCCGTCCCGGTCGGCAACCTGGTCGGCCCGGCCTCCGCCGTCGTCTGGCCGCTCAACCACCTCAGCTGGTTCGGCTGGGCCGGTCGCTGACTTCCACCCCGCCGGGCCGACACCGCACGTACGATGATCACGTGTTCATCCTCGAACTGACCTACACCGCCCCGCTGGAGCGGATCGACGCCCTGCTGCCCGCGCACGTGGAGTGGCTGGAGCGGCACTACGCGGACGGCGTCTTCCTGGCCTCCGGCCGCAAGGTGCCGCGGGACGGCGGCGTGATCCTCGCCGCCGCAGGGGACCGCGCCGCGATCGAGGCGGTGGCCGCCACCGACCCGTTCGCGCGGGAGGGCGCCGCCGCGTACCGGATCACCGAGTTCGTCGCGACCACCACCGGGCCGGAGCTCGCCGCGCACCGCCGCACCCTGCCGGCCTGACGGTCCGTCGGGCGGCGGGCTACTTCCGACTCGCCGACTGCGCGGCGAACGCGCCCGCCAGCACCAGCGCGCCGCCGGCCAGCTGCGGCAGGCCCAGGTGCTCGCCGAGCAGGACCCAGGCGAGCACGGTGGCCACCACCGCCTCCAGGTTGGCGACCACGCCCGCCACCGGCGGCGACAGGTACTGCACCGACACCACGCCGGTCAGGTAGGCGAGCACGGTGGCGATCAGCACCATCCACAGCGCGGGCACCAGCGCGGGCAGTTGGTGCCCGTTCATCGTGACGTCCCGGGCGAGCACGCCCCAGTCGGCCTCCCACGGCCGGGCGAAGGCGGTCAGCAGCACCGCGCCGATCAGCAGGCCGAACGCGGAGACCGCCAGCGGGTCGACCGGGCGCTCGCCCCGCCGGCCGGCGTCGGCGAGGACGAAGTAGCCCACCTGGCAGCAGGCCGCGCCCAGTGCGAAGGCCACCCCGAGCGGGTCGAAGCCGAGGCCGTTCCAGACCTCGACCACGCAGGCCAGGCCCGCGACCGCGACGCCCGCACCGGCCATCGCCCGCCGGGAGACCGGGCGGCGCTGCACCAGCCGGACGTAGCCGATCAGCAGCGGCGGCCCCAGGTACTCGATCAGCAGCGCCACGCCCACCGGGATGCGCGAGATCGCCGCGAAGTAGCAGGCCTGCACGCCCGCGACGGCGAGCAGCCCGAAGCCGAACAGCACCCCGGGACGCCGCAGCACCGCGTGCCGGTGCTTCCAGGCGACCGGCAGCAGCACCAGCGCCGCGCCGGCCACCCGCAGCCAGACCGTGTGCAGCGAGGAGAGCCCGGCCTCGATCAGCGGCTTGGCGGCCGTGCCGGACCCGCCGAACGCGAACGCCGAGACCAGGGCCAGCCCGAGCCCGACCGAGGCGGCCCGCCGCGCGGGCGGGGCGACGCCGCCGGGGGCGTCCAGCGGGGCGGTGACGGGCGGCGGAGAGACGACGGAGGGGTCCGAGCTGCTGTGCATCGCCGCATTGTGCCAGCTCGGACCCCTCCGCCGTAAGGCGCTAACCCGCTGATTGGTCCTGATTGCCCAGCAGGCCGCCGGTGGCGTCCGCCCCGGCACTGGCCGACGGCGACGGGGTGCGGCTCCCGCCGCCGCTCGGCCGGGCCGACGGCGACCGCGTGGGCCGCTGCTGCGCGTAGTCGCCGACGGACGGCCCGGCGGTGGCACTGCTGCGGTCGCTCGCCGACGGCGACGGGACGGCCGAGGCGCTGCCGCTGCTGCCGCCGTCGGTCGGCTCGGCGCTCGGCGAGGCCGAGCCGCTGGGGGAGGCGGACGGGACGGAGCCGGCCGAGGGCACCCGGGCCGGGCCGGCGAAGTCGCTGGTCGGCTGCCCGGCGAGCGCGGACTTCATGTACGCCGTCCAGATCTGCGCCGGGAACCTGCCGCCCGCCGCGCTGCCCGCCCCGCCGACGCCGTCCAGGCTGACCTGCTTGCCGGTGGTCGGGTCCTGCCCGAACAGGCCGACCACGGTGACCAGTTCGGGCGTGTACCCGGCGAACCAGACCGACTTGGAGTCGTCGGTGGTGCCGGTCTTGCCGGCCGCCGGGCGGTTCAGCGCGCCGGCCCGGTAGCCGGTGCCGCCCTGGTCGTCGATGACGCCCTGGAGGATCGCGGTGGTGGACCGGGCGGCGTTCTTGCTGATCGCCTGGGTGGTCTTGTGCCCGGGCAGCGCCACCTGCTCGCCGCCCAGCTCCAGGCCCTTCACCAGCCACGGGGTGATCTGCTGCCCGTCGTTGTCCAGGGCCGCGTACACCCCGGCCAGCTCCAGCACGCTCGGGGTGGCCGAGCCGAGCGGGATCGACGGCACCGCCTTCAGCCCCGGGGTGTCGGCGGGCAGCCCCAGCGCGACCGCGGTGGAGCGGACCTTCTCCAGCCCGGTGTCCTGCGCCAGCTGCGCGAAGACCGAGTTCACCGACCAGTCGGTGGCCTCCTGCAGGCTGATCTGGCCGTAACTGCGCTCGCCCTCGTTCGGCGGCGCGTACGGCACGCCCTTGGCGCCGCGCACCGAGCGGCGGTTGGTGCCGTCGTAGACGGTGTCGGCGCTGATCCGGTCGCCGTACTGGGTGCGCGCCCCGGAGTCCAGGGCGGCCGCCAGGGCGATCGCCTTGAAGGTGGAGCCCGCCTGGTAGTCGGTGCGGGTGGCGTTGTCGATCCAGTGCTTGGTGGCGTCCGCGCCGCCGTACAGCGCCAGCACCTGACCGGTCTTCGGGTCGACCGAGACCGCGCCGGCCTGCGCCGCGGCGTCCACCTTGCGGCTGTCCGGCTTGAGGCTCGCGGTCAGCTGGTCCTGCACCGCGTCCTGCAGCTGCTGCTGCCGCTTGGAGTCGACGGTCAGCGCGATGGTGTAGCCGCCCTGGGCGAGCTGCGCCTCGCTGATGATGCCGTTGTCGGTCAGGTACGAGCTGGCGGCGGCCACCAGGTAGCCGGCCTGCCCGGACAGCCCGGGCGCCGACTTCGGGGCCAGCACCTCGGGGAAGGCGGTCTGGGCGCGCTCCTCGGCGCTCAGCCATTTTTGCTGCACCATGCCGTCGAGCACGTAGTTCCAGCGAGCCGTCGCCTTCTGCCGGCCGGCCTCGCTGGCGGAGGAGACGTCGTAGGCGCTGGGCGCGTTCAGCAGGGTCGCCAGGTACGCGCCCTGGGCCGCCGTCAGCTGGGCGGCGTCGACGCCGAAGTAGGCCTGCGCGGCGGCCTGGATGCCGTACGCGCCGCGGCCGTAGTACGAGGTGTTGAGGTAGGAGGAGAGGACCTCGTCCTTGCTCTGGGTGGCGTCGACCTTGATCGCGATGAAGATCTCCTTCACCTTGCGGCTCACGGTCTGCTTCTGGTTCAGGTAGGCGTTCTTCACGTACTGCTGGGTGATGGTCGAGCCGCCCTGGGTGGAACCGCCGGACGCGGTGTTGAAGGCCGCCCGGGCCATGCCCTTGAGGTTGACCGCGCCCTCGCTGTAGAAGTTGCGGTCCTCGGCGGCCAGCGCGGCGTGCTGCGCGGCGGGGGAGACCTTGTCCAGCGCGACGTTCTGCCGGTTGGTCTGCCCGGTCCGGGCCAGCACGGTGCCGTCCGAGTACAGCCAGGTGTTCGACTGGGCGGTGGCCGCCGCGTGCGCGTCCGGCACCTTCACCAGGACCACGCCGAGCGCGAACAGGCCGACGCCCAGCACCACCGACGCGGCCAGCCCGAGCAGCGTCATCCGCCAGGTCGGTATCAGCCGACGCCAGCCGGTCCGCTTCGTTCGTTCACGAGGCTTTCGAGGCAACGGAGACCTTCCCGCAGTCCCCGGACGGGCTGCTCGCTCGGGCGACGGCATGAACCTCGCCAGCCTTACTGATCGACTTGTCAGATGTTAGGGACCTATGTCCCATTTCTCCTAAGACGATCTTTAAATCCGCCTTACAGTCGAGAACTCCCCTCCTGTCCGGCCGAGTAGGGTGCCGCCATGAAGCGGCCGAACCTCCTCTACGTCACCGACCTCAGCTATCCGGCGCAGGGCCGCCGCTACGGCGACGAGGACACCGCCCTCGCCGCCCGCCTGCGCGAGGACTTCGACCTCGCGCTGTGCCACCCGCTCGACGCCGCCGCCCTGATGGACGCCTTCGACGCCGTCGTGGTGCGCAACAGCGGCCCGGTGCTGAACTACCCCGCCGAGTACGCGGCCTTCCGCGCGGCGGCGCGGGAGCGCGGCACCCGCGTGTACAACGAGCCGACCGGCCGCGGGGACATGGCCGGGAAGCAGTACCTGCTCGACCTCACCGCCGAGGGCCTCCCGGTGATCCCCACCGTCGACCGCCTCGCCGACCTCGACGTCCTCGGGCCCGCCGCCGCGTACGCCGTGAAGCCCAGGCTCGGCGCCGACTCCATCGGCCTGGTCTTCGCCACCGCCGAGGAGCTCCCCGGCCTCCCGCTGGACGGCATGCTGATCCAGCCGCGGATACCCCTGCGGTACGAGGTCTCCTTCTACTACCTCGACCGCGCCTTCCAGTACGCGCTGTACGCCCCCGACCCGGCCCGCCGCTGGGAGCTCGCGGTGTACGACCCGACCGCCGAGGACCTCGCCTTCGCCGACCGGATCATCGCCTGGAACACCATGGAACGCGGCATCCAGCGGGTCGACGCCTGCCGCACCCCCGAGGGCGCCCTGCTGCTGGTCGAACTCGAGGACCTCAACCCCTACCTCTCCCTCGACCTCGTGCCGCCGGCCGTCCGGGAGTCCTTCACCGCCGCCTTCAAGACCGCCCTGCACGGCCTGATCGCCGCGTAGGCCCCGGGAACGCCGAAGGCCCCCCGCTTCCGCGAGGGGCCTTCGACCGTCTGTGCGCCGCCAGGGACTCGAACCCCGGACCCGCTGATTAAGAGTCCGATGGACGACGAGTCGGACGGTGACGAGTGATGTCGCACCGTACCGTTTTCGCAGGTCAGCAGCTGTCGGGTTGTATCGGTCACAACCGGGTTCGCCTGGCGTGGTTCAGCGCAGCCGTTAGCCCGGTGCTAGCACGGTTGCGCCGCGTGGCCCTTGCCGTGGTGCTGGGGCGACGGCCATGAGGACCGACCACTCCACTGACTACTACGCCGTGCTCGGCGTCCGGCCAGATGCCGACCTGGTCACCATCCGCCGGGCCTACCGGGCTGCGGTGCGCCACGCCCACCCGGACGGTCGCCCCGAAGGTGACGCCACCCGCGCTCACGACGACATGGTGCGCATCAACCAGGCGTGGGAGATCTTGAGCGACCCGGCCAAGCGGGCTGACTACGACGCCAGCACCACCAGCTCGGCTGGCTCGCGGCCGAAGCCGCCTCCACCTCCTCCTCCACCAGCACCACGTCGGGCACTCTGGACACCGCCGGCGGTCGACTTCGGAGTGGCCTTTACGGGCCAGCGGTCCGCCGAGCGGGTCGTGACGGTGCGGTTCGAGGACGGCTCCACCATCCGGCGTGCCACGGTGCTGGATGAGTCAGGGCTGTTCTGGTTCGTGGGGCCGGCTGAGTTCCGCGACGTCTCCGAGGTGACGCTGTACCTCTACAGCCAGCGCATCCCGACCGATGCACCGATCGGCGTCATGACTGACCAGCTCCGAGTTCAGCTCGATGAGGTCATGGCCAGCATCACGCTCACGGCCCAGCTCGCCGAGCCGATCCGCAAGCCAGCCGCGCCGAAACCGTCGCCGCCTCCTACGAGGCAGGGAGCACGGGCCCGACGCGGATACCGGTACTGGGCCCGCTGTGTGGTAGCTGTGCTGGTGCTGGTCCTCGCCGTGGCTGTAGGAGTGATGGCGAGCAATGTGCTGAGCGGGATCGGCGGCGGCTCGGGCGACCAAGCGGCTCTGCCAACTGCCAGCGCTGGGCCCAACCGCTTCTGCTCCGTCCCGTCCGACGACGGCCAAGTGCTCTCGTACTACGCCACGGTGCCGGGCACGACCACCAAGACTGGTGTGGAGCTGTGGGAGTCATCACCGCAACGCAAAGCCGATCCGTGGGTGGACTGGTGGACGCCAGATTTTCCGTATTGGGAGCGGGCCAACAAACACCACATGACGGTGAATGGGCAACTCTACAAGCCGTACGAGCGCATCGAGATAGACCGCTCGGAGATAACCGGCTGGCAGTCGCTGTCAGGC
The DNA here is from genome assembly GCF_053595195.1 of Kitasatospora sp. NPDC002522. Classification (NCBI taxonomy): domain Bacteria; kingdom Bacillati; phylum Actinomycetota; class Actinomycetes; order Kitasatosporales; family Streptomycetaceae; genus Kitasatospora; species Kitasatospora sp. NPDC002522. Next base: position 52,771 of record NZ_JBSFXE010000029.1, on the reverse strand, counting down.
TTCTTCGTCCGAAACGGCCTGGATTCAAAGGCGGAGGCGGCTGGGCGACAGAGCTTTCTTGGAGGGTGGGTGGACCAGTTGAGCGCACCCGAATGCAAATAGATCTAGCTTTGAATTTCAGGATAAACCCAAAGCCTGTCGTAGATGAGTCGATGCACGGTGCGTAGCGTTAAGTAAAGATAACCGGGCGGGCGGTCCAGAGTCTCCTGAAAAGCCGTAGCAGGCCTGACGACCCGCTCATAGGTAGCTCGCAAGAAACTTTCCAGCGAGTCTGGGTGAAGTCGAGAAAGAACTCGGGACGTTCGATCCGGGAAGGATGAAAAACGGTGGTTTATCGATTGAGAAAACTGGAACACGCCTGATGGGTCCGCGGTGGGCTCGGTTAGCACATATGCATCGCTAGACTCGGCGAGGACACCGAGGAGAAGATGCTGCCCGGCTTCACTGGAGGCAAATTCGTTAAGCCTATCCGTTCTGGCGGGGTAGCTCCAAGCCATGGCCGCTAGGGCTAGATGCGGGCCATTGACCAGCCACTGCTTCTTCTTCAGATGCGGTTGCAGATCCTCGACAAATTCCACCCCATAAGGACTTAAGGCTTGAATGAGAGGATCAGTGAAAGGCGGTTTTTTCTCTATGGTCCACCGGCCGTACTCTTCCGTATGAACTACTAGTTCGCCATTTATTATCGGGTACTTACAGGTACGGTCGACGATGCAACGGAGGAAGTGAACATTCGGCCCAAAGTCGCAACCTTCCAAATTCTTGTAGAGCTGGCCCACTGTGTTCTCGCAAGGGACTATGTAGATCTGTTTGCCAGAGAGGTCTAGGGAAGACCTTTCGGACAGGAGTCGCCCGATCAGATCGGTTTGCGTTTCAAGGGCGCCCTCCCTTAGGGCTGTTGTGAGCAGAATATCGTCGGGATGCATCACAACTGCTCGTATGGCGTCGAGATCAGAGGAGTCGAGGACCCTGGGAACGCTAATTTCTTTCAGGTCGCTGCCGGGGAAGACTTGCCTGTAGTACTTCTGGCGAGACTTCAGCAGTGCGAGCTTGCACTGCGGACCGCCTACCGCTCGCTGCACCAGCGTTACGTCAATCTCAGGGATAGCGGCAGTAGTGCAAACCACAAGCCCTAGGCCCAGACCTCCAGCTCCAAGATGGAGATGCTGCATGTTAAATTCCTTCTCGCTCAGCCAGAACCTGTGGTAGGTTTTGTTACTATTGGAGAAAGAACGACCTGACACTTCGAGATGTTTCTCCAAGGTTCAGGTCGGGCGGCGTATCGAGGACGATACGCCGCATCGGGCCGTTATTCCGGGACGGGAGGCAGGCCGCGAAGCTGATCGGCGTGTGAGCGTGCCCAATCAACGGCATCTTTGCAGGACTGACACTTGCCGCTAAGGTGATTAACAACAAGCTGGCGATCTGCATCCGCCATCGAAGCCCCTATGCCGAATGCCGACAGCCATTGTGGTGACGGGTGCTCCTCGCGTGACTCCGAAACGACGAAAAACTTTGCCCTGACTTCTTCTGCGGATAGAGGAAGCTGATCGGTGAACTGCGCACGATGAGCTGATCTGCGGTGCCAGAGCCTCCTGCCTATAGTTTCTGGCAGAAGATTACGTCGTGGCCCATCCGGAGATTGCGACATTTGCATCACCTTGGCCAGGTAGTGTGTCGTGAGGTGCCGCGCAAACCGGCACAGTCGATGTGAATATTTTGCGGTGATCTTTCTCAAGGTACCTCCCACTCTTGACGGCCCGCAAAATGATCATCGCATGCGCATTGCGTAGCCTGTCAAGTACCCTCTGTAGTATTGGGCGCTCAGTTCTTCGTGGATGTCGAACTTTGCCAGTCGATCATGAATGCGATCAATGGGCAGGCGGGTAAGGGACCGGTGAGAATCGTCTGCCCTTTAGATGTTCCGCCGACACCAACTGCGGATGTAGCAGGAGTGTTCGCCACACCAGCGATAGATCACCTGGGCGTTCATGCGCAGGGAGGGGTTGTGCTCGCTGCGGGCCTGGATCAAGGGGCCGAGCACCTGCACCAGCTTGTTGACCGTGTTGAGCGGTAAGCCGGCTGCGGAGGCCAAGGACTCGGCATCTGTGGCGCGGCCGGCCGCGATGGCCCCGGCGATCCGGGCAGCGGTGGCTCCGCCACGAGGCCGGCTGAAGTACGCGTAGATCGACCAGGGGTTGGTCTTGAACTGATGGGCCGCGTTCGCCGCCGGTAGAGGGTGCCGATAGGCGGCAGCTTGAACGCACCGGATGAGCGGCCCGGTGCCGTCGGCCTTCTGGACGATGGCCACGACCTCGGGCTGAAGAATGGCTTCTTGGAAGTGCTCCTGCTCGGTGGTATGGCCCTGAGCAGCGAAGATAACCGGGCCAGTACGGTCGCAGACCCGGAGCAGGGATAAGACGTCGAGGCCGTCGAAGTCGTGCTCGACCCGGTAGTCGTTCCACGTCAGGTCGATCACGATGACGTCGAAGCGGACCTGGTGCTCGACGGCCTTCCGGATCTCGGCTTCGCTGGTGGCCACCACTACGGTGGCACCGGGGATCTGCTGTTCCAGGATCGGCACGACGATCCGGCCCAGGGCTGAGGCGATGAGCACGCGCAGACCCTCCACGGCAAGATGTTGCGGTTAGTCCGGCTTCGCCGCAACATGTGCCCTCCGCTGTGACTGGCCCGGCTGGGCTCGGCACCGTAGCGAAGCAACTGGCAGAGGTTGTACTTCAAGAGCTCTGAAGAGGGCGTGAGCCTGGTGGTGTCTTCAGTTGACGGCTCCTTGGCCGTCACGCAGCACCAGTAGGGGACATCGCCATGCCTGCTCAGCCCAACCCGACTGCCACCGATCTGGCCGGCCTCAAGTCCACCATCGCCGCCTACGACGCTCTACGGGAATCCGCTCACGCCGATGCTTCGGCCGTCATCACGGCCAGCTCGCGCCTGCGGGCCTTCATCGTCACCAAGCAGATGCTCTCGACCGAGGCCAGTGAGCTGCTGGAAGCGGCGTACAGCGAGGTGACCGAGGTCCTGGCCATCGCCTACGCGCTGGCTGGAACCCTGGCCGACTTCACGCCCGAGCAGCCGTCGTGATGCCCGACCGCGGCACGCTGCTGCGGGTGGTCGCCCTGGCGGTGGGCGTCATCATCGCCGGCCAGCTGCTCCAGCACTTCATCGGCTACCTCGTGCTGGGGCTGGTGGTCTGGGCGATCATCAGCCGACTCATCCGCCGACCATAGCGAAGTGTTCGGGTATTTGGCCCGAACAAAGTGGTGTCGCACCTTCTGCCCGCGGGCCGCAAAATGACCGATCGCAGTGCTGAATAGCCCGCCGAAACGGCATCCCCCAACAGATAGAAAAGGCTTGGCTAAGCCTTAAGGCTATTGACAAATGGGGCAATTTCATGCTAATATTTAACTGTGGGTTGAGCGAGCAGTCATCAATCTACACAACCGCCACAAAGTTCGCCTCGGCGGATTTTTGTGGCTCTGGGGGGTATGTGCCAGGTGAGACGTTGCAGAATTGCAGCGTCTCGGGCTCCGGTGCCACTCATGAACGCTCTTCTTATGCTGGAGGGCGTCCATGAGCGACACAACCTCGCTGGTCGCCAGCGCTGCGCTTTTTAGCGCCACTACCGCATTCATCCTGATTCTGCGCCTGCGCGATCAACAAGCCCGAGACGCTGGCCGGTTGACCTACCGGCTCGAATTCCCGCGTGACCTGTCTATCCAGCAGGTCACTGCCTTTCTGCACGCCTTGACGCGGTTGCGCCCGGAGCGAGGCTGGCTGTTCGGCCGCGACTCCGCCGTGTTCGAGACGGTGGGCCTCGTCGGCCGCATCGAGTACCGGCTGCGGCTGCCCGAGCACCAGGCCGACGTGCTGCTGCGCCAGCTGCGCGGCATCGTGTCGGGTCTGCGCACCACCGAGCTGGTGGCCCCGGCGTTGCCGGAGGCCCGTTGGCTGCGGCGCATTCACCTCACCACGACGGCCCGCCCCCTGCGGACGGACGCGGCTGAGGTGTTCGCCACCAGCCTGCTCAGCACCTTCCAACCGATCGGCCGGGGCGAGACGCTGCTGTACCAGCTCGTCGTTGCTCCCGTGCGGACGCCAGCGAAGCCGTTGGCCCACCACCGGGCTGAAGGGGAACTGCTACCACCGTGGCTGCAAGAGGTGGCGCGGCTGTTCACGGCCGCCCCACCGCCCAAGCCGAACAGGCAGGTGTTGGCCGACTTCGCCGCCAAGACCGCCGAGCCCTGGTTCGCCGTCGTCGGTACGGCTGGAGCCACTGCGCCGAACCAAGCCCGGGCCCACTTCCTGGTCGGCCGGCTCATGGCCACCCTGCACCAGCTTGACCAGAATGGCGCGGCGTTGGTGCCGCGCTGGTTGCCCCGGCGCGCGGCCAAGCTGCTGGCCAACGCCACTACCGGCTGGCCGGCGGCACCGATGCACGTCAACGCTCGCGAAGTCGCCACCATGATCGGCTGGCCGTTGGCCGGCCCCACCGTGCCGGGCTTGAGCCTGCGGGGTGGTCGAGTCTTTCCGCCGAGCCGCCAGCTGACCTCGCAGGGCCGAGTGCTGGGCACCGCCGTCTACGATGGCATGCAGCGACCCATCGCGGTCACCGCCACCGACGGGCTGATGCACCAGCTCGTTACCGGACCAACTGGTTCCGGTAAGAGCACGCTGCTGCTGGGCCAGCTGACCCAGGACATCCAGGCCGGCCGCGGCGTCATCCTGCTCGACCCCGGTGGTGATCTGGCGCGCGACGTAGCCGACCGCATCCCCGAGCACCGGGTTCACGACCTGATCTACCTCGACGCGGCCGACGACCGGCCGGTGGGCGTCAACCCACTGGCCTGTGCCAAGGAAGATGCTGAGCTGGTGGCCGACCAGGTGCTGGAGCTGATCCGGGCCAACGCCGACAGCTGGGGACCGCGGCTGGAGGAAGTCCTCAAGTCGGCCTTGGTGCTGCTGGCCGCCACGCCCGGCATGACGCTAGTCGAGCTGCAGCCGGTGCTGACCAACGACGCCTTCCGTGCCTCGCTGCTGGCCCGCCTCGATCCTGCCTTCGCTCCGACCGTAGGAGCGTTCTTTTCCCGCTTCAACGCGTGGAGCGAAGGCGAACGAGGCCAAGCGGTGTCAGCGGTCATCAACAAGGTGTCACCCCTGACCGATCGCCGCCAGCTGCGGGCCATGCTCGGCCAAGCGCGGCCGGCCTGGACCATGCAGCAGGTCATTGACCAGGGCAAGATCCTGCTCGTGGCCTTGCCTTCGGGGTTGGCCGGCTCGTACGCCGTGGACCTGCTCGGTGGGCTGCTGGTCGGGATGGTCTGGAACACGGCCATGCGCCGGGCAGCCGTCAGCCGTGAGCAGCGCCGGCCGACGTTCCTCTACATCGATGAAGCTGCGCGCTTCCTGCGCAGTGGGGCTGACCTGTCCGACATGTTGGCTCGGGCCCGTGGACACTTCCTCGGCATCGTGGCTGCCCTCCAGCACATCACCCAGGTGCCGCCGCACCTACGAGCCGCCTTGTTGAGCGAGGCCCGCACCAAGGTGGTGCTCCAGCCTGGGGCGGACGACGCCACTACGCTGGCCCGGTCGCTTGGGCCGCTGGTGAAGCCCGAGGACCTGCTGACGCTGGAGCCGCGCACCGCCGTGGCGGCCGTCGTGACGAACGGCCAGGTGAGCGAGCCGGTGACCATCGCCACCAGCGCTCCGCCGCCGACCACGGGTTTCGGCCAGCAGGCCCGCGCCTACTCGAGGCAGGCCTTCGGACGTGACCGTGCCGAAGTTGAGCAGGAGATCGCTGAACGCCGGCAAGCCCGTCCGGCCAGTGGTGCCGAGAGCCCTCGCGGCAGCGGGTAGAGCGAGGCGGCGGGTGTTCGAAACCCTGCCAAAAGCCCGCCTGGCCTCATCGGCCGTCATACCTGGTCAGAGCCCTGATCCCAGACCTTAAGCGAGCCGACTATCTCCCTCTCGCTTCATCATCTTTAGCTCACTGGAGAACTCCTTATGTCCCAAGCGCCCAAGCCGTCGGTCCGTCGCATCACTGCCTCACGCCTCGCCGTGCTGGCCGACAGCCTCACGTCTGGGGAGCTGGCCGTGTTGCGGGTGCTGGGCACCGTGCACCTGGCCACCGCGGCGCAAGTCGCCCGGGTCGCCTTCGCTGACTACCAGCCGACGACTGCTCGTCCCCTGGCTCACCGGAACCTGCGACGACTGATCGACTGCGGACTGGTGCGGCGCTACCGCGATCTGTCCCGCCAGCGCTGGCCGGGCAAGCCGGGCTACGTGCACGTGCTGACGCCCGTCGGCACCAAGCTGATCGGCGCGACCAACGTGCCCGGGGCCGGCAAGCGCCGCGACTGGCGACCAGCCGATGCCTTCCTGACCCACCGGCTGGCCATCACCGAGCTGTACGTCCGCTTGGCCGAGCGGGCACGGGACGGCACCTCGGAAGTGATCGAGTTCCAGGCCGAGACGGCCGCCTGGCGGGTGTATCGCAACCCCATGACCTACGGGCAGGAGTACTGCCGCCCCGACGCACTGGTCAGACTCCGCGTCGAAGACCAGCCGCGACTGAACTGGTTCGTTGAGATCGACCGCGCCACCGAGCCACCGAAGCGGTTGGACGAGAAGTGCCGCGTGTACCGGGCGTACGAGTTGACCGGGGTGGAGCAGGAACGACACCGCGTCTTCCCTGGCGTCATGTTCATCGTCCCTGATGAAGCCCGAGCCGCCGTCATCCGCCACGTGGTCACTCAGCAGCCAGCCGATGCCCAAGGGCTGTTTGTCGTCACCACCGAGGCGGCGGCCGTCGAGGCGCTGCACCAGCCCCTTCCCGCTGCCACTACGAGCAACACCTAAACAAGGACGCACCGTACTAATGCTGAACTTCGTCAAGCGAAATTACGATATTGAGGCTCATGCCGATCGCCTACTTCAGCGCTCGGTCAGCCGGGAAGTCGCCACCCGCTACCTCCTGGTGCCGTATCGAGCCACAGCCACTGGGCTCCTGGAGGACGAAAAGAGCGCACTGGTGATGCTCGCGACTGTCCATGCCGCCACCGTGGCGCAGTTAGGTCGCTACGTGTTTCCCGCTGAGGCCGACGTCGCCAAGCGCACCCGTAAGGCCAGCCTCTGTGCCAAGCGGCTGGAACAGCTCCATCTCATAAAGCGCGAAAAACGACCTTTGGTCATGGGCTATGTCCTTATCCCTACCGAGGTCGGCCGCTGGCTCAGTGGCGTTGCTGCCGATACACGGGTTGCCTTGTCGCCGACCGCCGCGCCGTACGGGACGGCCTTACGGCATCGGTTAGCCGTGACCGAGCTGTTTGTACGGCTCGCTGATAACGCCCGCCGAGGAGGAGTCAGCCCGCTGCGCTTTCAGGCTTATCCCGATGCTTGGCGGAAGTATCACGGCCTTGACCGAGAGGACGTAGAAGACGAAATTCTGGTCAAGCCAGACGCGATGTTCTCGGTGGCCAGAGGGGGTGCGGAACAACCTTGGCTCGTAGCTGCGTATCACAACGATGAGAAAGGCGGCCGGATTTCAACGGCATGTGCTAACTTCTATCAATATGCCTGCTTCTGCCAGCAGCGCCTGGATAGCCGGCTGCCCCGCATTCTGCTGCTTGCCCCGACGGCCGATGAGGTCGCCCGTATCCAGGCCGTGGTCGGCAACCGGCCAGAGCGAATAAGAAATTTGTTCACAGTGGCCACGCCAGCCGACGCCATTTCGCTCCTCGGCTTCACGTAGCTCGATTCCACAATATATGCAACCAGAAGGGGGCTGGTTCCTGCTTGTGCCATACAAGCTCACGTCCGGTCACGCCAACCTAACTGCCACATGTGGCATGGAGACGACCCCCGATGAGAACATACTACGCACCTGCCTATTACTACGGCGAGCAGTCATACTGCGCCGATTGCATAAGGGAATTATTCACCCCCAACGACATTGACCTCTTCGGCACACAATGGCCCAGCGCCGAGCAATGCCTCGATCACGAAGCGAAGCGGTTGGATATCAACCGCCTCGATGAGAACAGCTTCAGCACATACCGCTTTCCGAAGGTGATGCCTGAGTGGGAGCGCACGGACAACGAGCGCTGCTACCGCTGCCAGGCCCGCTTGTAGCGGCCGTCCACCCCGACTGGCCATCGCGATGGCCAGTTCGGCGGGCGTCTGCCCGGGGCCACTGAGTGCTGAGCCCGTCTCCGAATCAGCGCTTGCACCTTGCAACGAAGTGGAGTCAGCCATGTCCGAGCTGACCGTCCAAACCCTGCGCGAGATTGCACCCGAAGGGCTGGCGGGGCTGTTGCCGGCTGCTGTCCAGATCGACGGACGAGCTGGTGTCATCCTGCGCCAGCTCGGCGATCACCGCGTTGAGCTGTACCACGCCGCCCAGATCGTCCAGGTTGCCGTAGCCGCTCTCGACTTCGAGCCCATCACCGACCCGGCCGCCCAAGCCGCCGCGCTGGCTGAGGCCGTCGAGGCCTTGACCATCTGCCGGCGGGTGGCCTTCGAGGCTCACGCCGAGCAGCGCCAGGCCCACACTGAGCAACTCGCCGCGATCCGGCAGTACGCCATCGCCGCCCGGGAGCAGGGCGTCATCGACCAGCAGGGACTGGACGCCTTCCTGGAGGAGTTCGGGTTCGAGCCGTACGGCTGCCGTACCAAGGTCACCTACACCATCTCCGGCAGCTACGAGGTCAACAGCAGCCCGTTGGCCGCGATCCGCGAAGCCGAAGCGCACCTCGGCCCCGACCTGATGGGCGTGCTCGATGTCGCCGATCAGGAGGTGGACTTCGTGCTCAACGTCGCCACCGAGGAGCTGTAGTGGCTGCCCCACACCAACCGGAGCCCGTGCCCGCCAGCACGGGCTCCACCTTCCTTCACCACATCGAACGTCCACCTGGCCCGCCGAGCAGCACCCTCGGCCGTCCGGGCGGGCGTTTGCCCGGGGCCACGAGTGCTGGGCCTCAAACCGGAATCAGCACTTGCACTTTCATGTATGAAGGAGCGTCAGCCATGTCTGAGCTGACCGTTGAAATACTGCGCGAGATCGCGCCGCGGGACCTGGCAGCCATGCTGCCCGCCGTCGTCCAGATGGGCGACCAGACCGGCGTCATCCTGCGCCTGCTCGACCCGGCCACTGGCCTGGTCGAGCTGTTCCAGGCCGGCCGTGTCACCACTACCGCCACCACCTCGCTGGGAGCCGACTTCGTCACCGACCACGCTGTCCAGGCTGAACAGCTGCACGGCGCGCTGAAGCTGGTGCAGGAGACCGCCCTGCAGAAGATCGTCGAACAGGACCGAGCGCACGAGGTTCAGCTGGAGGAGATCCGCGAGTACGCGATCGAGCGGCACGAGGAGGGGCTGATCTGCCGCGGCGGGCTGGACGAATTCCTGGCCGCCTTCGACTTCGCGCCCTACAGCACCAGAGTCAAGGTCGAGTACACGATCTCCGGCTCCTACGAGGTCGACAACAGCAGCATCGACGCTGCCGAGGACGACGCTCAGCACTACCTGACGCCGGACCTGTCCGAGCTGGACAACGTCGATACCGACTCCTCCTCGTATGACGTGCACATCAGCACGGTGACCGAGCTGTAGGCCGTCATGGACCTGCTGCTGCGTATCACCTTCGCCTCCGGCTGTAAGGAGGTGGACCAGGAGCTCGCCCGCCGCTGGCTGGCCGAGCAGATCCGGTTCTTCACCGGTCTGGCTGTGGCCGGCTACGCCGATGCCGTCCACCCGGCCAGCACCTTCGAGGTTGCTGCGCTCGAGTACGTCGACGTCGAGCAGCCCACCGGCGGAACGGAGTGGTCACCGTGATCATGATTGAGGCGGCCCGAGTTGCGGTGGAGGCGTACGTTGACCAGTTTCCGGATGGGGACTGGGAGCACATCGAATCCATCGAGACCCAGATCAGCGACCTGCTCGCCGACCTGTACCACCTGGCCGTGGCCGAAGGCCTCGACTACGAGGTGCTGGTCGACCGGGCGCTGCTCAACTTCACCGCTGAGCAGGCCGGCGAACCGTGATGAGCACCTACACGGTGACCGTCGCGGGCGTCGAACGCTACGACGGCGAGAAGCCGTACACCTACGTCCTCGACTACTGCTGCGCCCTCGACGCCGTCCTCCACGTGCTGGCGCGTCACCGCTGGGAGAACGAGGACACCGACGTGGTGCCCGTAGAAGTGCTCATCGGCGAGCCCAGCCCCAACTGCGGCTACGGCTGGAACGACCTGCGCGGTCGTCTGCGGTAGCCCCTCCTTCAACCAACCGGCAGCTCATCAACCCCAGGTGGGCTGCCTTTCTCATGCTCAAGATCAAGGAAAGCAACCATGCCTGCCAACGTTGACTCGATGTTCTCGGTCCGGGAGATGCCCTGGCACCGCGAAGGCCTGGTCCTCGATCAGCACCCCACCACCTGGGAGGAGGCTCGGCAGCTTGCCGGCCTCACCTGGAACCCCACCACCGAGCCGGTGTTCGAGCTGGTCGGGGTAGATGAGCACGGCCAGTCGCTGTACCAACCTGTTGAGGGCTGGCAGCGCATCGTGCGGTCCGACACCCACGCCACGCTGTGGATCAACCGGGAAAGCTACACGGTCATCGACCACCAGGAGATGGGCGAGATCGTAGAAGCCGTCCTGGCCCAACCCAACGTGAAGTGGGAAACGGCCGGCGCGCTGGACGGTGGCCGCTCGGTCTGGTGCCTGGCGCTGCTGGACGAACCGATCCAGCTGCCCGGCGATGACTCGCTGACCCTGCCGTACCTCGGCATCACCAACCGACACGGTCAACCCGGCGGTTGCAACCTGCGCGCCACGGCGGTGCGCATCGTCTGCGCCAACACCTTCCGCGCGGCCGAGCTGGAGGGTGAGCGTACCGGCACCACCTTCTCGTTCGTCCACAAGCGCCGCTGGCGCGACCGGCTCGAAGAAGCCCGCCGAGCCGTCACCGGGGCCAGGCGAGAACTGAAGGCGTACGAGGAACTGGCCACTGAGCTGCTGGGCATCCGCGTCACCCCCAAGCAGCGCGAGCTGTTCGTCCGGGAGTTCATCCCCATGCCGCCCGAGGGGCTGGTGACTGACCGAGTCGCCAGAAACGTCGAGGAGGCCCGTAAGGCCGTTCGGGACATTCTGGCGTCTCCGACTACCGCTCCGATTTCGGAAAGCGCCTACGGCCTCGTACAGGCCGCTGGCGAGTACCTGGACCACGTACGGCGGTGCCACAGCTGGGAAACCAAGCTCAACCGGACGCTCATCAAGCCCGAGCCGCTGAAGGCTCAGGCGCTGAAGCTCGCGCGAGAAGTCGTCCGGGCGTAACACATCAACTGCCCGGCCCAGTTATCTGGTCCGGGCAGGTTTCTTTATTTATCAAGGAGGTTCCACATGCCCAACCTTTCTCGGAGTCATGCTCAATCACTGGACGAACTCCGGTCTATCCTGCGCGACGAGTACGGTCGGCGCTTCAGCTCGAAGGAAGTCGCTGAGGTCGCCGACTGGCTCACTCGCTTTTATACCGCCCTCACCAAGCTGGCCGTGCAGCGTCGAGTGGCTGAGCATGAAGCCGCGAAGCGTCGTGCTAATGCTTGACTCCCCATGGGAATGTCGCATAATGCGCGCACGGGGAACTTTCAGTAACTATCCGGCAATGCCGGAGAAGGAGGTTCTACGAGTAGCAACTTAACACAAGTCGTCATCCTGGTGAGGGTGTCGAGCAAAGAACAAGAGCAAGAAGGGTACTCACTCGAAGCGCAGGAGCGTTACCTGCGCGACTACTGCGAGCGAGCCGGCTTGAAGGTCGTCAAAGTCTTCTTCATCTCGGAAAGCGCATCCAAAGCGGTGCAGCGCAAGACGTTTAACGAGGCTATGGCCTACTTGAAGAAGCAGAACATCCTCCACTTTGTGTGTGAGAAGGTCGACCGCCTGTTGCGCAACCTGACGGACGCCGTCATGGTCGAAGCGTGGCTGGAGACGGACGAGCGCCGTCGGCTGCATTGCCCTAAGAACTCGCTCGTACTCCACAAGAACTCGTCCTCGCAGGACAAGTTCGTCTGGGGTATGCATGTTGTGGTCGCTAAGAATTACACCGACAACTTGAGCGAGGAAGTCCGCAAAGGGCAGACAGAGAAGCTGCGCCAAGGCTGGCTGCCAGCGCCGCCACCACCCGGATACGAAACCGTGCTGGATGGGGGTCGGAAGCTTCATCGGCCGATGGCAAAGATGACGCCGCTTATCGTGGAGATGTTCAAGCTGGCAGCGACCAAGCACTTCACCATAACGTCGTTAGCCGATGAGATGACCCGGCGCGGCCTGCTGATCGACGGCAAGCCGCTGAAGCGCGACCGGGTCTTCCGGATGCTGCACAACCCGTACTACATCGGCGTGATCCGGTGGAACGGCAAGCAGTACCCCGGCAGCCACGACCCGATGATCGCGGTGGAGTTGTTCGAGAAGGTGCAGCGGGCGTTGTCGCGCAGCAGCCACGAGATCCAGCGGTACCGGACACATCACCCGCTGTTCCAGGGCCTGGTGACCTGCTCGGCCTGCCAGGGCTTGCTTGTCTGGGAGAACCAGAAAGGCTCCTGGTACGGCAAGTGCCCGAAGCCGCGGGCGTGCAGCCGGCGACGCTTCGTCCGGCAAGAGCTGGTCGAGCGGCAGGTGGTCAGCGCGATGAGCGGGCTCCGGGCTCCACGGCCACGTCTGGCCGCATGGCTCAAGGCAGAGATCGAGGCCGGCCTACGAGCGCAGCTGTCGCTCCAGGAGGTCGCCCAGGAAGGGCTGAAGCAAGAAGTCGAGCGAATCAAGGCCAAGCTGACCGTCCTGTACGACGACCGGCTGGATGGCCGCATCAGTGCAGGTGACTACGACGTGAAGGCCGTATCGCTACATGCCCAGCAAGCTGATATCTCAAGGCAGTTGAGGGCGATGGAGGCCGACGACACGTCGTACCTCGACAAGGCATTCAGCTTCGTGGAGATGACCCAGCAGGCGGCCGACGAGTTCCGGCAGTCGCAAGACAACGACCGGAAGCGGGAGCTCATGGGTGAGTTGTTCGACAGGCTCACCCTCGACGGTGAGCAGCTTGAACCGACGTACAACCAGCGTGCGAGGTGGCTGCTGGCCGAGGTCCTGCCGCTGGACGGGCCCAATAGCGATAAATTCGAACCTGGCAATTTAGGCTGTACAGAAACGAAAAAAGCCCCTACTGGGACTCTTCGTTTCTCTTGGCGGGCAGCTGCGAATACTATTCGAGCACTGTTCGACCAGTGACGTCAATAGCTAATTAGCCTTTGATGCTTCGCATCTTTCCACGTTTCCCCGTGTGGAGTAGATGCGGCGCATAGCTGCCGAGCTGGCGGCCCTTAAGGTCGCCAGCTCTCAAGATATATGAACATCGAGCCCCTTTCAATAGCCAGGCGGTTGGGCAGATTGGCGATGAGCGAGCAAGTTGGTCGGCTCCGCAGCTTCGATGTCTCGGGTGATCAACTTCCTGGATCTCGTGCGGCAGGCTCTTTTGCGGGTGTATCTTCACCTGGGCGGGTGACCAGTGCTTTGAGTCTGGGGGTAGATGTGCTCAACCTTGCGCAATCCAGGAAGTCATTCCATGAGGTCCGGAGGCTGCCTGACCAGAATATCTGGAAGACGCTCTTTCAGTCGCAGGGCAACACGGAGCTGCTCAAGAACCCTCGGTTCGCCGAGTATCTGGAGACCGTGCCTGAACGGTCAAATTGCCCGGAAATTGCTGCCGTGGCCGAGGATCTCATCAACCTGCTCCCAGGGCCGTGGAAGGCGCGCGTTCGGAATATCTACGTAGGTAGAAATCTATTCGGTGCTGCCAACGCTGAAGCATGGCGATCGGGCGAGGTGGGCGTAGTTGAAATGAACTATGGCATCACGGCCGCCGCAATGATTTATGCGGTCCTGTACAGCAAGTACTTCGCCATGATCGAGACTCTCGGCTCAAAGATCGACTGGGACGACCAGGATGACGAGGATAATGAGATTTTGCTGATGATCCTTGAGGAGGTCGAGCGCGGCGGTTTCGAGCCCATCCTTGTGGCGGAACAGTCTAGAGCCAGCTGGCTTCGGCAGGGATCAATTCGCGCTGCCCATCCGCTCTTGCGAGAGCTTCCAGCAGGCCGCAGCCAAGAAAGTTACGCCAAGGCTGTCGTGTCCATCGAAGAGTTTGTGATTGCGCATGAGTTTGCCCATCACCTTCTCGGTCACACAGATGATGGATATCGACAAGCTGCCCATATCAACAAGGCCTTAGATGACGCCTTGAAGCAGTATAGTGCTCCGATGGGCAGTGAGGAGCTGAATGCGGCTCAGGTCGATGAGTTGCGAGCGGATGCTCTGGCGGTGCTTATCATTACTGGCGAGCTTGCTGGGGTGCGATCAAGGGAGCGAACCTACCGCGCCACCATCGGCTCGATTATCGGCCTCACTGCACTGGCGCATATCAATGACTCCTGGATAGCTGGCAGCGGTTCTCAAGAGACTCATCCCGACTTCTTGACTCGCTACGAAGCGATAGTTCAGATCATCCGAGCCATGAATCGGGATACCGAATTTGGCGCCATCGGCGATCACCCGCTGGGGCTGCTTGGCCAGCTTTCTGGGTGGGTCTCCATGGTATTGGATACGTGGCTTTCGCGGCACAAGGTTGAAGGTCATACACCCATTAACGCTCTTAGGCTTGCTCATTGGGTTTTTGAGCGGTCGGAGCAACTGTACGCGGAGTTGCGGGAGCGCGGAATAACACCGAAATAGGTGTGGAGCCGGGCGGATGGCATAAGGGTCGCAGAGCTGGCCCCACAGGAGCGGGTCGGCTTAGCCGGATGCATGGCCCTAATGGGCCGCAATGCCTCGTGCATCTGCAACCTAAGAACCCCCGCAGCGACAGCTTCGGGGGCTCTTCTTTGCTCCTCGGGCTGAATCAGATCAGTTGCGCGACGGCCTTACAGTTCCCGCAGCCCGACCAGTACTCGGCCCATAAGGAGTGGGTCGTCAAGCCGTAGCTGCTCGTTGGTGAGGGGCTGGAGTGGCTTGGCTCGACCCGCGCGGTTCGACACTGGCCGTGGAACGGCTGTCGAGGGCTCAGCCGGTGGCTCCTGCGTGCTGGGCGTCAGCTCGGCCCAGACCACCTTGCCGCCGCTCGGCGGGTAGTAGAAGCCCCACTGGCTGCTCATCTCTTCGACCAAGAAGATGCCGCGCCCGCTCTGGGCATCTTCGCTGACGTGCTGAAGCACCGGCGGGCGTGGGTCACGGTCGGCGACCTGCACCAGGATGGCCTGTCCATTCAGATGAAGGTCCAGCCCGAAGGCGTGCACTTTCGAGAGCTCGGCTGAGGTCAGCCGCTCCGGCTGCTTCGAGCCGGGGTGTTGAACCGCGTTGGTGGCCAGCTCCGACACGACCACCAGCACCTTGTCGGTCAGGTCGGGCGGCATCCGCCAGCGGGTCAGCATGTCGCGAGTGTGGCGCCTGGCCCAGCCGACGGCGTTGGGGGTGTCGGCCAGCAACAGGTAGCTTCGGGGCGCAGTGGGGACTTGCGGCATTGCAGACGCCTCCCGGCGAGGCGGTGGCCCGGTGCGCCCAGACCACCGCGCTGGTTGGGGCGGAGCTACTTCGTGGCGATGACGTAGATGCTGGCCCACTCGCGCTTCGGGTTGGCCAGGGTGGGGTCGAAGGGCCAGCGCTTCACGGTGGTGAAGCCGGCCTCGGTGAACAGTTGGGCCAGCTTCTCGAAGTCGTACGCCCACAGGTGCGGGGTGTAGCTAGGGTCGTCGTCCTGGTCGCGGAAGACGTAGTTGATGAGGTCGAGGAAGGTGTTGATGTCCCCAACGCAGCTGCGCTTGGAGTACCAGCGGTCGATCATCTCGGTGGCCCCGGCCGGGGCAGCCGGGTAGCGGTTGAGCACGTAGGCGGCGTCCGGCATACCGGTGATGATCTGGCCACCGCTGCCAAGCACACGGAAGGCCTCGCGGGCGAAGCCCTTGGCCGACCGCGGGTAGTCGAGGTGTTCCAGGATGTGCTCGTTGAACAGCAGCTCGACGCTGTTGTCCTTCAACGGGAGGCCTTCACGTACATCCCAGAGCAGGTCGGCCGGTGGCACCAAGTCGATGTTGAAGAAGCCGTCGATCTGGTGGTTGCCGCCGCCGATCTGCACCTTGGTCGGCTGCTCGTCCAAGCCGTTCGGGTAGGCCCGCTGGCTGGCCCGGTGGTAGCGGCTGAGCTCGACTTCCTTGAGGGCAGCTCGCAACGTGCGCGTCAGACCATGGCCCAGGGCGGGGTCGGCCAGCAGCGCGGTCATCTGCTCGCCGAGCAGGTCAATGGACGATATGCCGGAAATGTTCCGCGGCATGGCAAACGTCTCCCATCTGGCAGGTGATGGCGATGGCGGGCGTCGAGCCGCAGGAGCGCGGCGGCGCGAAGTGGGTCAGGCCGCAGTGGCGGCGGACCACTGGTTGTTGCGCATCAGAGTGGCGCGGAGATCAACCAGGCGGGGAGCAACGGTGAGGTCCAGTTGCTCGGTCGGGTGGAGGTGGCCGGCCTCGTCGGCTTCAGCACGCCAGACCCGGTACTCGAGGTCCGGATAGGCCGGGTTGATGCCGATCTCGCCCTTGGGGATGGTGCCGTTGAACGGCACGGGGATGTCGAGGTGGTTCCAGTAGTTCCAGGCCTGGAGCGCCTTGACCTGGTCGAAGTAGAAGTAGAAGTCCGGTGAACGGCCGAAGGTGCGAAGCTCGCGGTGGATGAGGTGGCCGAGCAGGGGACCGAGCTGGCTGCTGAGGCTGTCGAACTCCCACTTGGTGTGACGCCAGCGGTCCGGCACCTGGCCCGGGGTGAAGAGGCGGGCGGCTACCAGATGGCTGATGCGGTCGGTGAGGTAGGCCGCCGCCGCGTTCGGGTCGAGCGTACGGTCGACGTTCTGCAGCATGTCGGCAAGGTCGGGCACGTGGAACTTGGCCAAGTCGAACCGGCCGATCATCCCCGGCACCGCGAACAGCATCTCCTTGTAGAGCCAGTTGTTGAACTCGCCCAGCTCGGCCAGCCGCCGCGTGCGCGAGCTGGTGGAGTGCAGCATCACGTACTCGGACAGCGCCTCGAAGAACAGGTAGCCGAGGATCGGCAGCCGCGGGATGGTGGCATCGAGCTGGCGTAAGAAGTCTGCCGGCTCCACGGTCGCCCCCTGGTAGGCGATGGCGGCGGCCAGCGCTAGGAAGGCGGTGGAGTTCTTCACCCGGCTGACCACCGTCTCGCGCAGCTGGTGGCGTTCGGCCTTGCTCAGCAGGTATTCGAGGTGGGTGTAGATGGCCAGGTGAATCGAGCCGAGCCGGAGGTAGTCCACCCCGGCCAGCCCCGAGTACGCCTGCGGCGGCAGGTTCAGCTCGAAGATCAGTGGGGTGGGCGCATGGTCTGGTTGCCCGATCTTCGCCAGGAAGGCCGGCGCCTCACGGGTGAGCACGTACGAGCCGAGATTGTGCGGCCGGAAGCCGCAGTTCGTCGCGGTGAGAGGTGCACAGTAGATGCTGCCCACCAAGCAGCCGCCGGACGGGTACAGCACGCCGTCCTGGCTGATCTTCTCCAGGGCGTGGGTGACGTGCAGCAGGTGCAGCTTGCCACCGCTGGCCAGGGCGTCGAACAGCGCGTTGCGGCGCAACAGGTGGCCGTTGGGAGTGCCGAGGGCCAACCGATCGGTCCAGGCGGCCTTCTGCACGCCGAGCGGATCGTCGGTGTTGGGCAGGGTTGGGACGAGGCTGGCCCCGAAGAAGGCGTGCGCGTCGGCCCAGAGCTCGTAGGAGTTGAGGAAGTCCATGGCCTACAGCAGCCCCTTATCGGCGCAGGCGAACCGGACTGCCTCGACATTCGAGGCGCCAGCCAGGAACGCCGCTTCGGAGATGACCACCAGGTCGAAGGCCAGCGGCTTCAGCTGCTCGAAGGTCGGCTCACGGACGAACCGGCTGTCCGGCCACCACGACAACTTCGGCAGGCGGAACCGGTCCAAGGCGTCAGCCACCTTCACCAGGTCGCAGATCCGCTCGGCCCGGGCGTAGTCAGCTCGGTCATCGGCGGTGAACTCCTCGTAGGGCACCTCGTGCAGTCGGACCGCCGTAGCCGCGCGGATCACGTCCCGCGGGTTGGGCGTTGCCCCGAAGTGAGACCAGACCACGTCGGCGTTGGCCGCCAGCGCGACCGCTGCCCGAGCGCCGTGTCCCGGGTCGTCCTTGTCGTGGTGACGCTGGCAGTCGTGCACGGCCGCCGCGATGACCGCGCTGGCCGTGTCCGGTTCGTCCAGGGTGTACCAGTCGGCCAGCAGCGCTGTGAGGGTGGCGACGCGCAGGCCGTGACGGCGGCCGTGAATGGAGTCGGCCAGCTGCGGCTCGGCCCACCACTCGGCGGGGATCGAGGCCTGCTCGACCAAGGCCTTGGTGGTGAGGCGCAGCGGCGGCGGCCAGGCCGGCAGGAAGTCGGGCCGGTTGGCCTTGATCCATTCAACCGTGGCGGCGTCGGTGAACTGGTGGTGCGGTAACTGCTTGCGGGCAGCCAACTCGACCAGGCTGGCCGTGTGTGTCGTGCTCATGGTGCAGCCCACCCCCTTGGTGGTTGAGACGGGCAGACCTACCGGAGTTCGACCGGCGCCGAAACTTGAGCGGCGGCCTTGCGGGCCTGCTCGGCGGCCTCGAAGGAGGCGGTGAACTCGGCCAGCTCCTGCTCGCTCATCAGCCGGATGCCCAACTCAGCGGCCACATCGATGATCTCGGCGGCAGCCTCGTCACGGGCCGCGTCCGACGCGTCGTCGGGCAGCAGACGCTCGAATTCGGCGTGGTAGCCCCAGGCGTCGCTCCACTTCACTGCGATCTCGACGCCCCGAAATTGGAAGTTGCGACGGAAGTTGAACGCCTCGTGTCGGGTGTCCTCGAAGCCGAGCGCGCCGAAGAGCTGGACGGCCTTGGCCACGTCCTCCTGAGCGATCGGGAACTCGGTCTCGCCGAAGGCAGCGCCCTGGCCGATCTTGCTGTCCTTGAGCGTGATCTTGGCGGTGCCAGCCGACTGGTTGTCGGTGATCTTCAGTAGCTGGTTCGGCAGCACGAAGAAGTGGATCAGCTTGTTGTCCTGGCCCAGGTCCTCGCCCTCGCTGGCCAGCCGCTCCACCAGCGCGTCGTGGGTGGTCTTGTCGAACCGGGCGCGCATCTCGATCTCGATGGCCAACGGTCTTCCTTCCAGTTTTGGGCATGCCGGATGGGGCCGAGCTGGCGCCAGGTACCCCCTGCCCAAGCAGTCACTGAATTCAGTTGGTGTGGTGCACTGGTGGTGCGGCCGGTCACTGCTTCCCTGACCGCACCACCAGCAGCTACGTCAGGCCAGCTCGCCGAACCGCTCGCGAACGACACCCTCGTGCAGGTAGTTCGGCAGCGGCACGCCGCCGATGCTGGTGCGCTTGGTGGCTACCTGCTCCAGGCTGTCGGCGGGGAAGCCCTCCAGCAGGTCGAGACACTGCTTCACCCAGGGGCGCGAGGTGTCCCACTCGCCAGCGTCGCGCAGCAGCAGGGCCAAGGCGAATGCCGTCTCGGCCGCCGCCCAGCGGTCGGTCGCCAGTTCCTGCTGGAACGCCGCCTCCAGCTCAGCCGGCGAAGCCAGGCGGGTCTGGTTGGTCATCTGGTGCCCTCTCGTCGTGACAGTCGCTTACGTGCTGTTGAACTCGGGCAGCGCCACCGGAGTGACGCCCAAGGCCTCAGTAGATGTAGGACTCGGCCAAGGTCTTGTACTCGAACAGCTCGTCCTTGGCGAACCAGAGCTCGACTTCCTGCTCGGCCTCCTCCTTGTTGCCGGAGGCGTGGACCAGGTTGGCCACGGCCTTGCCGACGGTCAGGCTGGCGCCAGAGCTCATGTGCGAGTAGTCGCCGCGGATGGTGCCAGCCGGCGCCTGGTTCGGGTAGGTGCTACCGACGATCTTGCGCACCGTGGCGATGGCGTCGTAGCCCTCCAGCACCAGCGCCATGACCGGCCCCTGCTGCATGAAGGTGGCGGTCAGGTTGTAGACGTCGGCGCCGAGCCGCTCCTCCAGGTCGAAGTAGTGCTTGCGGGTGAACTCGTCGTCCAGCCACTTCATCTTGGTGCCGACGATCTTGAGTGCCGCGTCCTCGAACCGAGCGATGATCTTGCCGGCGAAGCCGCGCACCAGCGCATCGGGCTTGAGCAGGACGAGCGTGCGCTCGACCGTCTGGACCTGGTCGGCCATGGGTTCCCTTTCGTGCTTGCTGGCATGGCGATATGACGAACGATCAGCCCGTCAGCACTGAGGTTACCGGCGTGGGTGAAGCGGTTCGGTCGCTTGAGCTGCGTGGTCGGTCACGAGGTTGTGCAAGCGGCGGATTTGCGGTTCGTGCTCACCTAGAATCGCTGCGGCCCCGCCCGTGCTCGGTGAGCGAAGCACCTACAACTGGCGCTTCCGCCGTGAGTCTTGATTGGCATGGGTCAGAGTCTGGCCGGAGCCAGGCCACGTCACCATGCAGTACCAGTGCAGTCAGGGTGCAGCTTGACTGCACCACGGCACACAACAGAGCGAGGGCAGCGTGGACGTCGTCGACACCTGGACCGGCGAATCCGCCTGCAAGCTCCAAGAGGCACTGCGTGACACCAACGAGGCCTTCGCCGCCCGCCTGGGTATCGGGCTGCGAACGGTGGCCAGCTGGCACAAGAGCCCAGAGCTGGTCCCGCGCACCGAGATGCGGCAGCTGCTCGACCAGGCGCTGGAGACCGCGCCACCCACCGTGCAGAAGCGCTTCGCACTGCTCACCGCCGACGCCAGTCAGGCGGCCACCGCCCAGGCGCTGCGGGTCGCCGTCGCTGTGGTGGTCCGCGAGTCGGAGGTGCTGCTCGTCTGCCGCCGGGACGATGAGTCGGCCGGCATCCGCTGGCAGTTTCCGGCCGGTGTGATCAAGCCGGGTGGGAGCCCAGCGTCGGCCGCAGTCCGCGAAACGCTCGCCGAGACGGGTGTCCACTGCGCGGTGCGAGAAGACCTCGGTGGCCGGCTCCACCCGACCACCGGAGTCTGGTGCCAGTACTACCTGGCCGAGTACCTGGCAGGCGTGGCCCAGAACCAGGACATGGTCGAGAACGCCGACGTGATGTGGGTTCCCAGAAACGCCGTGACCCGGTTCATCCCCGTCGATACGATCTTCCCGCCCATCCTGGCCACCCTGGAGGAGCCGCAGCATGACTGAGCAGACCAGCACCAAGCCGGGCATCGCCGCCGCCATCATCGTCCAGGACGGCCGCGTCCTGATGGTTCAGCGCCGAGTGAAGGAGGGCGAGCTGTCGTGGCAGTTCCCGGCCGGTGAGGTTGAGGCCAGCGAATCGCCGGAAGCAGCTGCCGTGCGCGAGACCGAGGAAGAGGTCGGCCTGACGGTGAAGGCCACCCGGCTGCTCGGCGAGCGCGTACACCCGAAGACCGGTCGGCAGATGTCATACACCGCCTGCGAGGTGGTGAGCGGTACGGCCACGGTGGTCGACACCGAGGAACTGGCCGAGCTGGCCTGGGTGGAGCACGACCAGATCGCCGAGTACGTGCCGTACGGACTGTTCGAGGCCGTGCAGCAGTACCTCGACGACGTGCTGCTCACTGCGGCTGAATGACCTGCTGATTCGCCATTCAGCACGTACCAGCAGACCACAGCCGAAAGGGCTATGGTGCGGAAGGTTCAAATCGATCGCGGATTTCCTCATGTTACTCCGGAATCACTAGGTCATCCCAGTGTATCGGGCCATCGGATCGATTGATGGCTTTGATGAGCGCTGCTCTTAGTATCTGTTCCGTGGTGCTTGCAAACTCACTTAGGGATGTCTGTTCCTCTCCGATCTTGATGTCCTTGGGTCTGCACTCGCCACCATGTGCGATAGTGCTGCGAAGGTCATATCCCGTCTTCATGTGTTTGAAGACGTCCCGCTTGGTCCACTCTGTAATCTCCTTGTCGAACCAGGCCGCGGCTCGGATGGCTAGGCGGTATTTCAGCTCCCCCTTGTCCTTGCTGCCTATCTCGGTCAAGTAGAAGGATTCGGCTGCAATGAACAAGTCAAGCATTCGGTCTTGATCGAGCTTGCGCTGTGAGGCAAAGCTAAGCCGTCGGATAGGCAGGAGGATGGCTTTGTTCTCTGGGCGCTTCAGGCGGGACCAGATATCCTTTAGCCTCTCGGCCTCAGAGCAGTCCACTGGCCATTTTGGCGGTATCGAAGAGGGTGTAGGACTGGAGGTGAAGTGAACTCCCGAGCCCAAGGGGAGCCAGCTATCGGCAGTTGTCATCGTGCCGGCGAGACCAATCCGATCGCCAGTCAAGAGGCTCATACAATGAAAGACTCTCTCGGCCGCCTCATTGCCCTGCGCCAGTTGCCGAAAAGCCGCTTCGACCGCCTTCGGGTCGCCGTCTGCTGATCCGTCGGGTGGGGACGTCACCTTGGGCAGCTGGATAGAACTCTTGATGGCGTAGAGCTGAGACTCGCTCAGGATGCTCAAAGGGTAGCTAGACGGCAGGGCTGGCTTGATCAGTCCGAGCCCCATTGCTTGTTCGATGTCTCGGTTCGTAAGGCGATCAATCGTCAAACCTGGCTCTAGCTCTATTTCCTCCTGGCCGGAAATGGTGAGCCCATGCAGTAGGTGCAGAGTCTTATACTTCAGCTGTTGCGTCGTGAGAAAATCGGCAAGTCGCTGCCATCGAGCTTCGAAGTCATCGAACGAGCCGCTCTCGATTTCGCCAGGCGTGGGAAGAGTACTGAGCGCGAGAGTGAGTAGAGTGCAGTGGCTGGCGCCAAGTGGTGTGCCTACCAGGCGCTCGACATGGTCTGACACCACCGGATTTTCCTGAGATGCATGTGCCAGATCTTGAAATTGCGACAGGGCGGTTAGCTCTTGTATGGCTTCTCTGGTCCACCGCTTCTCTTCGGTCTGCATGTGGCGGTAGACATTAGATGACGTGGCGTCGCGGGACCATAGGTGGCGCATATGTAGATCCACGGCATTCGATCGAGTGCCCAGATGTGTGATGGCTGCTTTAGCCCACGCATGAAGAGCATCCTTAAAGCGGCTTAGGTCACTATTTTCGATCATGCTTCAATTGTCGGCGCAAGTGCCCGTCTTGGCACGCGCAATTGCCGTGCTACCCGACGCCCAGCAGCGCCAGCAGCGGCGCAGTCGGCACCCGCCATGTCGCCCCGACCCGCAGCACCGGCACGGGGAACTCGCCCCGCCGGGCCAACTCGAACGCCCGCGTCCGCCCAATGCCCAGCGCCTTGCCGGCCGTGACCAGGTCGGTGATGACCGGTAGCCGCAGCAGCTCTTCTCGGGTCATGCCGCCCATGGGGCTCACCTCATCGGTGGTGCTCTGCTTTCAGAGCGCATGATGCCCGACTTATGACAAATGAAACGCTCTGGCATGCGAGCCAATGAAGGTGTACCGTGGATGGCTCCAGCTGGTCGAAGAGGTGATCCATGGAGCCCACGGCAGCACCCCTGCGCGAGGTGCTGGCGGCCGGTCTGAAGGCCCTGCGGCAGGCTCGTGGCCTGCGCCAGGAGGAAGCAGCGGCCCGCATTCGGCAGCAGGGGCTCACGTCGTGGATTCGGGGCACTGTGGGCCAGGCCGAAGTCGGGGCGAGGCGGTTCTCGGTCGAGGAGCTGCTGCTGCTCGCCTTGGCCTTGAACGCGGCTCCGGCCGACTTCATCACCGGGCCGGACGACCAGCTCGTTGAGTTGGCTCCGGGTGCCCACCTCACGGCGGCCGTCCTGCGGGCGCTGCTGTCGGGCGACCAGGCCACTCTGCACAGCCTCGGGCCCGGGCCAGCCAGCCTCTCCAGCGTCGAGCCAGAGCAGATGTCTGGGCTGCTGACCGAGGCCCGCCGGTCGGGTTTGAACGACCCGGTGCTGGTCGAGCGAGCCGTTGCTGCGGTCAGCGATGCCGAGCGCCACGTTGCCCGTAAGGTCGGCACGACGCCGGAGTGGGTCAACTTGGTGGCGCTGGCGCGGTGGAAGCGGACGTGGTCCGAGGAGCGCGATTGGCGCTTGTCCAGCCGGGCGGCTGAGGCCACGCCGCGTCAACTCCAAGCCCTGCGGGGCCACATCACCCGCGAGCTGCTGACTGAGCTGGAAGAAGATCTCAAGGCGGGGGCGAGCCAGGGCTCGGAGGAGCCCGAAAGTAGAGCACGCCATGAAGGGCACAACGTATAAGCGCTGCAAGTGTCCGCCGCGGTACAACGCGGCGGGTCGGAAGCTGGCGTGCACCAAGAAGCACGGCACCTGGTCGTTCGTGGTGGACGTGCCGCTGACGGACTCAGGCCGCCGTGAGCACGGCCGGCAGCAGCTCACCAGGGGCGGCTTCGCCACCCAGCGCGAGGCCACCGACGAACTCCACCATGCGATCCGGCTGCTGGCCCTCTCCGAGGCAGACGACGACGCCGGTCGGCTCGACACCTTGGCCACGATCCGCGAGCACTACCGCAGCTTTGGCCAGCTGCCCGACTACAGCGAGACCAAGCGGCGGCTGGGGGCCGGCCTGTCGCTGGCGGTGCGGCAGACCGTGGGGGAGTGGCTGGACGAGTGGTTGAAGTCCAAGCGCAAGCTGGCCGCCAATACCCGCCGCAGCTACCGGGGCCACATCGAGCAGCGGCTCAAGCCCTACCTGGGCGACCTGGACCTGGAGAAGCTGCGGCCGAGCCACATCCGGACCGCCTACGACGCCGTCCTAGCCACCACGGCGAACACTGCCCGGCCGGTGGGCCCGGCCACCCTGGCGCGCATCCACGCCACTTTGCGAGGCGCGCTGAACGACGCCAAGCGCCAGCACCGCATCGTGGACAACCCGGCGCTGTATGTGGAGATCGAGGCGGCCCCTCGGCCCAAGCCGGTGCTGTGGACGCCCCAGCGGATCATCGAGTGGATGGCCACCGGCAAGCGGCCCAAGGTGGCGGTGTGGCTGCCGCCGCAGATCGGCAGCTTCCTCGACGTGGCGGCCGACGACCGGCTGTACGCCTACTACCACCTGCTCGTCTTCCGTGGTCTGCGCCGAGGTGAAGGCGTTGGGTTGCCGTGGCTAGACGTAGACCTGGAGGCGGCTGCCCTGGCCATCGAGTGGCAGATCATCCAGATCGGCTGGGAGACGGCCACCACCCGGCCCAAGGATGACAGTGCGGGCGTCGTGGCGCTCGACTCGGTCACGGTTGAGGTGTTGCGTCGGCACCGGGTGCGGCAAGCCGCTGAACGGCTGGCGGCGGGCACAGCCTGGCCCGACACCCACCACGTCTTCACCACCGCCGACGGCAAGCCGCTTCACCCTGACTACGTCAGCCGGCACTTCGCCCGGATGATCAAGCGGGCCAACACGCTGCGGGTTGGTGACGTCGGTCCGGCGGTGGCCGACATGCAGAGGGCGCTCGGGCTGGCTGAGTCCGCCGTCTTCGATGACGACCTGCGCCGGGCCGTGTTCTTGTTCCAGCGCGAGCACGGCCTCACGGCCAACGGCATCGTGGACCCGCACACCTGGTACCTACTGACCCCAGACGAGCCGCTGCGGCCCTACCCGCACCCGGGCTACCTGCCGCCGATCCGTCTGCACGACCTGCGGCACAACGCGGCCACGCTGGCCTTGGCCGCTGGAGGAAGTATGAAGGTGATTTCGGCCATGCTCAGACACTCCACCATTCAGATCACGGCGGACACGTACACCTCGGTGTTGCCGGAGGTCGCGCACGAGAACGCCGAGGCGTCGGTGGCGCTGGTGCCTCAACCTCGGCCCGTGCGAACGGCCGACGGTGTCGTTAGCCCCTCGCTAGCACCGAGGCCCAGAAACGCCAATGGGCGTCCTTCCCGAAGGAAGAACGCCCAGGTCAGGCGATTGCCTCGCTGTGCGCCGCCAGGGACTCGAACCCCGGACCCGCTGATTAAGAGTCAGCTGCTCTAACCAACTGAGCTAGCGGCGCCTGCTGACCCGGAGAACATTACACGCCCGCCGCCGATCCACCGAATCGTGGCGCCCCGCTCACCCGGTGTGGTCGGGCGGCGGGGCGCAGGTCGAAGCTCTGCTCGTGGACGGGGGAGGGGCGGTCGGGAGCGGTGCGCCCGGCGGCGGGCGCGGAGCGGGGTGGGGCGGGCCCGACCCGGCAGGACGGCAGGCGGCACCGGCGGACAGCGCGGTGATCACGAGGAGTTCGGGCAGGCGGACACGGGGAGCAGCGGTGAGCCCGCCCCCGTGTCCGCACCCCTCGTCCTTGACCTTCCGCGTTGCCCGCAGAGCGCCCGTGTCGTCCTTCCATCTGGGAGGAATCTATCGGGCCAATCGGGGCGGACGGGACAACGTGCACAGCACACGCCCGGGATCGGCCGTGCTGTCACCCGGTTCGCGCACTACGGCGTCAACTCTGCCTGACGGTTAGTCAAAACGGGTGGAACCGGGTCAATCGGCGTGCCGCGGACGGTGCGTGCGCCCGCACGCCCCGGATGCCAGGATCGCGATGTCCGACTCCCCGGCCGCACCCGGCCGCCGCCCGGCCCGCAACGGAGGCACCCGCCGATGACAGCCGTCCCCGAACGCCGCCGCCCGGTCCGCCGGATGCTGGCCCGCGACCAGCGCGAGGCGCACCGGGTCGCCACCCCGCTGGAGCTCTTCTTCGACCTCTGCTTCGTGGTCGCGATCGCCCAGGCCGGACGGGAGTTGGCGCACGCGCTGGCCGAGGGCCACCTCGGACTGGCGCTCACCGGCTACCTGATGGCGTTCTTCGCGATCTGGTGGGCGTGGATGAACTTCACCTGGTTCGCCTCCGCCTACGACGTCGACGACGTGCCCTACCGGCTCACCACGCTGGTGCAGATCACCGGCGTGCTGGTGCTCGCCGCCGGGGTGCCGCGGATCTTCGAGGACCAGGACCTGCGCCTCGGCGTGGCCGGCTACGTCCTGATGCGGCTCGCCATGGTCACCCAGTGGCTGCGCGCCGCCCGCGGCGAGGAGGGCCCGGCGCGGACCTCCGCCCTGCGGTACGCGGCCGGCATCACCCTCGTCCAACTCTTCTGGATCGTCCTGCTGTTCGTCCCGCACGACGCCCGCGTCCCGCTCTTCGCCCTCGGCGGGCTGGCCGAACTCGCCGTCCCGCTCTACGCCGAGAAGGACGCCCCCACCCCCTGGCACCCGCACCACATCGCCGAGCGCTACGGCCTGTTCACCATCATCGTGCTCGGCGAGACGGTCGCCGCCGCCACCGTCGCCACCCAGACCGCGCTCGACGAGCACCAGGCGGTCGCCGAGCTGCTGCCGATCGCCCTCGGCGGGCTGCTGATCTGCTTCGGCGCCTGGTGGATCTACTTCGCCGACGAGATCCACGACCACCTGCGCACCAACCGCCAGGCCCTGCCGTGGGGTTACGGCCACTTCCTGGTCTTCGCGGCGGCCGCCGCGGTCGGCGCCGGGCTCGAGGTGGCGGTCGACCACGCGATCGGCTCGGCCCACGTCTCGGCGCGCGCCGCCACCGCCGCGGTGACCGTCCCCACCGCGCTCTTCCTGATCACCGTCTGGGCCCTGCACTCCCGCCACGTCAAGCACGGCGTCGCCCAGTGGATCCTGCCGGTCGCCGCGGTGTCGGTGCTGGCGGTTACCGTCATCGGCGAGGGCGGCGTGCCGGCCGCCGGCCTGCTGGTCGCACTCGCCGTGGCGACCGGTACGGTGCTCGAGGCCAAGAGGAGTTGACCCCCGTGCAGTTCGAAGACCTGCCGTACGCCCATCTGTTGGAGCGGCACACCGGTCCGCTGCGGGCCGACGGGCGCTACGACACCGTGCACTTCGACGACCTCGAGCTCACCGGCGGGCTGCACGGCGCCCGGTTCCTGGAGTGCGCGTTCACCGGCGTCCGGATCGAAGGCGCCAAGCTCCGGCTGGCCGGCTTCAACGAGGTCTGGATCCAGGGCAGCCGGCTGGTCGGCGCCGACCTCGCCGAGACCGAGTGGCAGGACGCCGAAGTCGACTCCAGCGTGCTGGCCGGCATCGCCGCCTACGGCTCCGCGATCCGCCGCACCGTCTTCCGGCAGTGCAAGCTCGAGGCCGTCAACTTCCGCGGCGCGGTGCTGCGCGACGTGGTCTTCGAGGACTGCCTGCTGCGCGACGTCGACTTCGGCGAGGCCAAGCTCACCGCCGTCTCCTTCCCCGGCTCCACCCTCGACGAGGTCCGCCTGGCCGGCGCCACCCTCAAGTCCACCGACCTGCGCGGCGCCACCCGCCTGCACCTGCCCGACGCCCACCAGGGCCTGCGCGGCGCCACCATCTCCACCCACCAACTCCTCGACCTCGCACCGCAGTTCGCCCACGCCCTGGGGATCACCGTGAAGGACGCGTGAGCACCCCCCGACCCGGCCGTTCACTCCGCGACGGCCTTCGGTCGGGTGCGGGGTTCTCGTCCGGTCCGGCCGGCGGCCCGCCCCCTCCGCGGAGCGGGTTCCCCGTTCTCCCCACAGCCCCGCAGTCCGTCGTTCACTCCTCGTCTGCCCGTCCCGGGGTCGGTGAACAGTCCAACAACCCTTGATGGAAAGGCATGGCCAGCGGCCGCGAGCTGCGTGAGGATGCTCGGCGCACCAAAAGGTGTCTGGACAACATCACGCAGCAGCCGAAGGATGGTCGGGTCAGTGGCGGAGCTGAGTCGTAGGAAGTTCATGGCGCTGTCGGCGAGCGCGGCGGCCGGGGCGGCCGTCGTGGGGACCGGTATCGCGACGGGGACGGAGTCCGCGCAGGCGGCGGTGGCGGGGACCACCGGCACGATCACCGATGCGAAGCACATCGTGATCCTGATGCAGGAGAACCGCAGCTTCGACCACTACTTCGGCCTGCTGAAGGGCGTGCGGGGCTTCGGGGACCGCAGCGCGATCCAGATCGCCGGCGGCTACAGCGTATTCAACCAGCCGAACGGCACCGGGCGGCAGTACCCGTGGCAGTTCAGCGCGACCAAGCCGGCCGGCGGGGCGGACCCGGAGCGCCTGGCGCAGTGCAACGGCGACCTCGCCCACGGCTGGAGCGACCAGCACAAGGCGTGGAACAGCGGCAAGATGGACGCCTGGGTGGCCGCCAAGGGCAACGTCCGCACGCTCGGCTACCTGACCCGCGCCGACATCCCGTTCCACTACGCGCTGGCCGAGAACTGGACCATCTGCGACGCGTACCACTGCTCGGTGATCTCCGCGACCGGCCCGAACCGCACCTACCACTGGTCCGGCCAGATCGACCCGGCCGGTGCGGCGGGCGGCCCGGCGTACGACGGCGGCGACGAGTCGGGCCTGCGGTGGCAGACCTACGCGGAGGCGCTGGAGGGCGCCGGGGTGAGCTGGAAGGTCTACCAGAACGCCGCCGACAACTACGGCGACAACGCGCTCGCCTACTTCACCGCCTTCACCTCGGCGCCGGCGGGCAGCCCCCTCGCGGTCAAGGGCATGGGCTCGGTGCCCAAGGTCACCGGGCGGACCCCGGACGACATCGTCGCCGCGATCAAGGCGGACGTGCTGGCCGGCACCCTGCCCCAGGTCTCCTGGATCGTCCCCGACCAGGCGTCCTCCGAGCACCCGTACGCCACCCCGGCGGACGGCGCGCACTTCGTCCACAACGTGATCGACGCGCTGAACGCCGACCCGAACGTCTTCAACTCCTCGGTGCTGTTCCTCAACTACGACGAGAACGACGGCTTCTTCGACCACGTCCCGCCGCCGGCCGCGCCGGCCGGCACCGCGGGCGAGTTCTACAACGGCGTCAACATCGGCCTCGGCTTCCGGGTCCCGATGCTGGCCATCTCGCCCTGGACCCGCGGCGGTTGGGTGAGCTCGGAGACCTTCGACCACACCTCGGTGCTGCGCTTCCTGGAGAAGTGGACCGCCGCCATCGGCAAGCCCGCCACCTGCCCGAACATCTCGGCCTGGCGCCGCAAGGTGTGCGGCGACCTGACCGGCCTGTTCGACTTCGCCAACCCGGTGTACGGGCTGCCCGGGCTGCCGGACACCTCGCAGACCATCGGCCTGTCCGCCTGCGGCCCGCTGCCCAACCCGGCGCCGGTCGACAACAAGCTGCCGGTGCAGGAGGCGGGCACCCGCCCGGCCCGCGCCCTGCCGTACCAGCCCACCGCCGACCTGGACCACCTGGAGTTCGGCTCCGGCGGCGTGATGAAGGTGTGGATCGCGATGGCCAACGGCGGCACCGCCGCCAGCCACTTCGCCGCCTACGCCAACGCCTACCGCACCGGCGGCCCGTGGCAGTACACCGTCGACCCGGGCGGCTCCACCAGCGACTTCTTCAACTGCGGCACCAACTACGGCGCCGGCAAGTACGACCTGACGGTGGTCGGCCCGAACCGCTTCCTGCGCCGCTTCACCGGCGACGCCACGAAGTCCGGCAAGACCGCCGCGGCGGCGGTCAGCTACGCGGCCGCCCCGGACACCGGCAAGCTCGCGGTCTGGTTCAAGCTGACCAACAGCGGCACGTCCGCGGTCACCTTCACCATCACCTCGAACAACTACCGCACCGACGGCCCCTGGAGCTACCAGGTGGCCGCCGGCGCGAGCGTCAGCGACTACTTCAACGCGGTCGCGTACAACAACGGCTGGTACGACTTCACCGTGACGGTCAGCGGCGACACCAGCTGGTCGCAGCGGTTCACCGGCCACCTGGAGACCGGCGCGCCCTCCGCCTCCGGCTGATCCGCCGTCAGACGGCGTGCAGGCCGTGCGCGGCGAACACCTCGCGCACGGCCCGCACCTGCCCGGCGGTCGGGACCGGCGTGTCGGCCAGCGTGAACTCCCGCCCCAGCGCCGCCCACTTGGACCGGCCGAGCTTGTGGAACGGCAGCACGTCGACCCGCGAGACGTTGCCCAGCGAGGCCGCGTACCCGGCCACCCCGGCGACGTTCTCCGCCGGATCGGTCAGGCCCGGCACCAGCACGAAGCGCACCCACACCTCCTTGCCGAGGTCGGCCAGCCGCCGCCCGAACTCCAGGGTGGGGGCCAACTCCTGCCCGGTGACCTTGCGGTAGAGCGCCTCGTCCCAGGACTTCACGTCCAGCAGCACCAGGTCGACATCGGCCAGCAGCCGGTCACCGGCCCGGGCGCCGAGGAAGCCCGAGGTGTCCAGCGCGGTGTGCAGCCCGAGTTCGTGCTTGAAGCGGTGGAACAGCTCCCCGCTGAAGTCCGGCTGCAGCAGCGGCTCCCCGCCGCTGACGGTCGCCCCGCCGCCGGCCGCCGCGATGAAGGCGGTGTACTTGGCGGCCTCCGCGACCACCTCGTCCGCGGTGGTGCGCCGCCCGCCCGCCATCCGCATGGTGTCCGGGTTGTGGCAGTACAGGCAGTTCAGCGGGCACCCGGCCAGGAAGACCGTGAACCGGGTGCCGGGGCCGTCCACCCCCGTCGAGAGGTCCCAGGAGTGCACCGACCCGGTGGTCCGCGGGCCGACCGGCACCTCGGCGGGGAGCAGCACGCCCATCACGGCGATCCGTGGAAGGTCCGGCCCAGCACGTCCAACTGCTGCTCACGGGTCAGCCGGACGAAGTTGACCGCGTAGCCGCTGACCCGGATGGTCAGCTGCGGGTACTTCTCCGGGTGCTCCATGGCGTCCAGCAGGGTCTCCCGGTTCAGCACGTTGACGTTCATGTGGAACCCGCCGACCGCGGTGTACCCGTCCAGCACGCCGGCCAGGTTGCGCACCCGCTCCTCGGGGGTGCGGCCCAGCGCGTCGGGCGTGACGGTGTTGGTCAGCGAGATGCCGTCCTGTGCCGCGTCGTACGGCAGCTTGGCCACCGACAGCGCGGACGCCACGTACCCGTGGACGTCGCGCCCGTTCATCGGGTTGGCGCCCGGCGAGAACGGCTCACCGGCGCGGCGCCCGTCCGGGGTGGCGCCGGTCTTCCGGCCGTACACCACGTTGGAGGTGATGGTCAGCACCGACTGGGTGTGCTCGGCGCCCCGGTAGGTGGGGTGCTTGCGCACCTTGCCCATGAACTCCTCGACCAGCCATACCGCGAGCCCGTCCGCCCGGTCGTCGTTGTTGCCGTACGCCGGGTACTCGCCCTCGATCTCGTAGTCCACCGCGAGGCCCGACGCGTCGCGCACCGGCCGCACCGTGGCGTACCGGATCGCCGACAGCGAGTCCGCCGCGACCGCCAGCCCGGCGATGCCGCAGGCCATGGTGCGGCGCACCACGCGGTCGTGCAGGGCCATCTCCAGGCGCTCGTAGGCGTACTTGTCGTGCATGTAGTGGATGACGTTCAGCGCGTGCACGTACGTCTCGGCCAGCCACTCCAACTGCCGGTCGAAGCGGGCCATCACGTCGTCGTAGTCCAGGACCTCGGCGGTGACCGGGCCGGTCTCCGGACCGACCTGCGCGCCCGACTTCTCGTCCCGCCCGCCGTTGATCGCGTAGAGCAGCGTCTTGGCGAGGTTCACCCGGGCGCCGAAGAACTGCATCTGCTTCCCGACCTCCATCGCCGAGACGCAGCACGCGATCGCCGTGTCGTCGCCGAAGCGCGGGCGCATCAGCTCGTCCGACTCGTACTGGACGCTGGAGGTGTCGATCGAGACCTGCGCGCAGAACTCCTTGAAGCCCTGCGGGAGCGCCGGCGACCACAGCACCGTCATGTTCGGCTCAGGTGCCGGGCCCAGGTTGTACAGCGTCTGCAGGTACCGGAACGAGGTGCGGGTGACCAGCGGGCGGCCGTCCGCGCCGATGCCGCCGATCGACTCGGTCACCCAGGTCGGGTCGCCGGAGAACAGCTCGTCGTACTCGGGGGTGCGCAGGAACCGGACGATCCGCAGCTTGACGATGAAGTCGTCGACCAGCTCCTGGGCCTGGCTCTCCGTCAGCCGGCCCGCCGCCAGGTCCCGCTCCAGGTAGACGTCGAGGAAGGTGGAGGTGCGGCCGAGCGACATCGCCGCGCCGTTCTGCTCCTTCACCGCCGCCAGGTACGCGAAGTACAGCCACTGGACCGCCTGGTGGGCGGTGGTCGCAGGGC
This sequence comes from Kitasatospora sp. NPDC002522, assembly GCF_053595195.1. Lineage (NCBI taxonomy): Bacteria > Bacillati > Actinomycetota > Actinomycetes > Kitasatosporales > Streptomycetaceae > Kitasatospora > Kitasatospora sp. NPDC002522. The sequence continues at coordinate 19,737 of NZ_JBSFXE010000029.1, read as the reverse complement.
CGGAGACGTCGTGGCCGTAGGCCAGCGCCATCTCCTTCAGCTCGCCGAGGGCGCGGATCTGCTCGGCGAGCTCCTCGCGCTCCCGGATCACCTCCTCCAGGGTGCGCGGGTCGCCCGGCGCGGCGTCCAGCGAGGCCTTCTCCGCCAGCTTCGCCTCGATCAGCCGGTCCACGCCGTACAGCGCCACCCGCCGGTAGTCGCCGATGATCCGGCCGCGCCCGTAGGCGTCCGGCAGACCGGTGACGACGCCGGCCTTGCGGGCGGCCCGGATCTCCGGCGTGTAGGCGTCGAACACGCCCGCGTTGTGGGTCTTGCGGTACGCCGTGAAGATCTTCTCCAGCTCCGGGTCGACCGGGTAGCCGTAGGTCTGCAGCGCCCCCGCCACCATCCGCCAGCCACCGTTCGGCATGATCGCCCGCTTCAGCGGCGCGTCGGTCTGCAGCCCGACGATCAGCTCGTTCGCCCGGTCGATGTAGCCGGGCGCGTGCGCGGTGATGGTCGACGGCGTGTCGTAGGAGACGTCCAGCACGCCCTTGGCCCGCTCCGCGGGGAAGAGCGCGGTGATCCGCCGCCAGATCCCGCTGGTCCGCCCGGTCGGCCCGGCCAGGAAGCCGCCGTCGCCCTCGTACGGGGTGTAGTTCTGCTGGATGAAGTCCCGGACGTCGATCGCGTCCCGCCACAGGCCGCCCCGGAAGCCCTCCCAGGCGCCGCTGTCGGTCCGCTCCGCTTGCTGCGTGCTCATCGCTTCGCTGCTCCTGCCTCGTCCTCAGACCTGCCGGTCGCCGTAGTACGCCCGGGTCATCAGCTGCTCCATGTCCCGCAGCATCGGCAGCCGCGGGTTGGCCGGGGCGCACTGGTCCTCGTAGGCGTTCATCGCCTGCTGCGGCAGCGCCGCCAGGAACGCCGCCTCGTCCACCCCCGCCTCCTTGAAGGAGCGGGGGATGCCCACCCGGTCGCGCAGTTCCTCCACCGCCGCGGCCAGCGACTCCACGCCCTGCTCCGGCGTCTCGGCGGGCAGGCCGAGCATCCGGGCGATCTGCCGGTAGCGCTCCGGCGCCACGTAGCTGCGGTACTTCGGCCAGCTCGTCACCTTGGTCGGGGCCGCCCCGTTGTAGCGGATCACGTGCGGCAGCAGCAGCGCGTTGGTGCGCCCGTGCGCCACGTGGAAGGTCGCGCCCAGGGTGTGCGCCATCGCGTGCACCACGCCGAGGAAGGCCGAACCGAAGGCCATGCCGGCGATGGTCCCCGCGTTGTGCATCTTCTCCCTGGCCACCGGGTCCCGCGGGCCGTTCACGACCGCCGACTCCAGGTGGTCGAAGATCAGCCGGATGCCCTGCAGCGCGAGCCCGTCGGTGAAGTCGTTGGCGTACACCGACACGTACGTCTCGATGCAGTGGGTCAGCGCGTCGAAGCCGGAGTCCGCGGTCACCGCGGTCGGCAGGTCGGTGGTCAGCGCCGGGTCGACGATCGCCACCGTCGGGGTCAGCGCGTAGTCCGCCAGCGGGTACTTCTGCCCGCTCTCCGGATCGGTGATCACCGCGAACGGGGTGACCTCGCTGCCGGTGCCCGAGGTGGTCGGGATGCACACCAGCTTCGCCTTGGCGCCCAGGTCGGGGAAGGCGAAGGCGCGCTTGCGGATGTCGAAGAACTTCTCCTTCAGGTCCGCGAACTCGACCTCCGGGTGCTCGTACATCAGCCACATCACCTTGGCCGCGTCCATCGGCGAACCGCCGCCGAGCGCCACGATGGTGTCCGGTTGGAAGCCGCGCATCAGCTCCGCGCCCTTCTCCACCGTCCCGATGCTCGGGTTCGGCTCGACGAAGTCCACCACCCGCACCTCCACCGGCTCGGCGCGCCGGCCCAGGACGCCGCGGATCCGCTCCAGGTGGCCGATCTCCACCATCGTCCGGTCGGTCACCACCACGACCCTGCGGGTGTCGCGCATGTCCGCCAGGTAGGTGATGGAACCCCGCTCGAAGAAGATCTTCGGCGGGACCTTGAACCACTGCATGTTGGTGTTGCGCCGCCCGATCCGTTTGACGTTGATCAGGTTCAGCGCCGAGACGTTGCCCGACACCGAGTTGTGGCCGTACGAGCCGCAGCCCAGCGTCAGCGAGGGCATGAAGGCGTTGTAGACGTCCCCGATGCCGCCCTGCGAACTCGGCGCGTTCCAGATGATCCGGCACGCCTTCACCGCGGCGCCGAACTCCTCCACGAACTCCGCGTCCGCCGTGTGCACCGCCGCCGAGTGCCCCAGGCCGTGGAACTCCACCATCTCGGTCGCCAGCTTCAGGCCCTGCCCGCGGGAGTCGGCGCGCAGCACCGCCAGCACCGGGCAGAGCTTCTCGCGGGTCAGCGGCTCGCTCTCGCCGACCTCGGCCACCTCCACCAGGATGATCGAGGTGTCGGCCGGCACCTCGAACCCCGCCGCCTCGGCGATCGCCGTCGGCGACTGCCCGACCACCACCGCGTTCAGCTTCGCCCCCGCGCAGTTGCGGTCCTCCCCGACCCCGAAGACGTACCGCTCCAGCAGCGCCTTCTCCTCCGGGCTCGCCAGGTGCGCCTTCAGCGCCCGGAACTCCGCCAGCGCCGGCCCGTACACCTCGGCGTCCAGGATCACCGCCTGCTCGGAGGCGCAGACCATCCCGTTGTCGAAGGACTTCGACAGCACGATGTCGTTCACCGCCTGCTTGAGGTCCGCGCTCCTCTCCACGTACGCCGGGACGTTGCCCGCCCCCACGCCCAGCGCCGGCTTCCCGCACGAGTACGCCGCCCGGACCATCGCGTTGCCGCCGGTGGCCAGGATCGTCGCCACTCCCTCGTGCTTCATCAGCGCACCGGTCGCCGCCATCGACGGCTGCTCGATCCACTGCACGCAGTGCGCGGGCGCGCCCGCCGCGATCGCCGCGTCCCGGACGATCCGGGCCGCCTCCGCGGAGCAGCGCTGCGCCGCCGGGTGGAAGCCGAAGACGATCGGGTTGCGGGTCTTCAGCGCGATCAGCGCCTTGAACAGGGTGGTCGAGGTCGGGTTGGTCACCGGGGTGACGCCCGCGATCACGCCGACCGGCTCGGCGATCTCGGTGATCCCGTCGATCTCGTCCCGGCTGATCACCCCGACCGTCCGCATCCGGGCCATCGAGTGCGTGACGTGCTCGCAGGCGAAGACGTTCTTCACCGCCTTGTCCTCGAACACCCCCCGCCCGGTCTCCTCGACGGCCAGCTTCGCCAGCCGGGTGTGCGCGGCCAGCGCCGCCAGGGACGCCTTCTTCACGATCCGGTCCACCTTCTCCTGGGTGAACCCGGAGTACTCCTGCAGGGCCTTGTGGCCGTTGCGCACCAGCGCGTCGACGGCGGCGAACGCCGCGGCGGCCTCGGTGTCGGTCTCGGTCTCGGTCTCGGCGGGTGTCTCGACGCTCTCGGGGGACGGCTGGCGGGACATGCGCGCTCACCTCGCTGGGGGATGCGGCTTGCGGGCGCCCCCGGCGGCGCTGCCGGGACCGGCTTGACGCCTCCAGCCTCGGTCGGCACGGCGTTCGGCGGCGACGGCCGTTGGGCGCGAGGTGCCCGGGACCAACGTCCTTCTCCGGTGCGTCGCAGGGGAGTTCGCGTACGGTGCGGGCGGCGCGCGGGCTTCCGCCGGACGGGTGAGGGCTCGGCGGCGGTCTTTTCGCGGGTGCTCAGGGGTACTCCTGGTGCCCCGGGTGCGCGGTCGGGAGGCCGGTGCGAGGGTGGGTGGAGCCCGTTGCCCGGAGAACCCAGGAGGAGAGATGGGCCTGTCTGACCAGTTCAAGGACAAGGCGCAGCAGCTTGCCGAGCAGGCCAAGTCGGCGCTCGCTGACGGGAGTTCGAAGGCCGAGGAGGCCGAACGGAAAGCCCGCGAGACGGCCGAGGGCATGATGCCCGAGGGCCAGGAGTCCGCGGAGCAGGCACCGCCGGAAGGCGAGGGCGCCTGAACCCGCGCGAACCCCGTGACACCGGGACGGGCCCACGGCGGCCCGTCCCGGTGGCGTGTTCCGCGACGTAGTGTGACAACAGTGAGTGACACCGGGGGGAGGCCCACCCGAGGAGGAGACATGGGCATCTTCGACAGGTTCCGCCACAAGGCGGCCCAGCCCGCCACCGAGTCCGCGGAGCGCGCGGCCCTCGCCCACGACGAAGCCGCCGACGCGTTCGGCGACGGTGCCGAGAAGGCCCGCTCCGCGGCGGAACAGGCCCGCGAGGACGAACAGGCCGCCGAGGACATGACGGCCGAGGGAGACCCCTGGGGCTGACCCGCCCCCACCCCGGCGAACGCCGCTGCGACCCCCTCGCACCGGCGTTCGCCGCATTTCGCCCCGCCAAGCGTTTCGCCCCGCGGCGATCAGCACACCACACCCACCGCCCCGGGGCACCAGCCTCGCGCTCCGCAGGCCGCAGACCGCCGCCCGGCTCTCGTCGCTGCGCGGGCCGCAGGCCGGTGGCCCGGTACTTGTCGCTGCGCGGGCCGCAGGTCATTGGCCGGTACTTGTCGCTGCGCGGGCTGAAGGCCGCGGGCCGTTGGCTAGCTCTGGTCGTCCTCTCCGCTCTGCCGGCCGCAGGCCGCCGCCCGGTTCTTGCTGCTCTGCGCGTCAGCCGTCGCGGGGCGGGAGTGGGGGGCGGCGGAGGTCGGGGCGGGGGGTGGAGGGGGGTGGGGGGGTGGCGGCGGGGTTGGCGGTGAGGAGGTCGAGGGCGAGGGTGACCGCTGCGGCGAGGTCGGTGTGGGCGCCGCGGGCCCAGTCGTGGGGGGTGCGGATGACCTCGACGTCGGGGGCGACGCCGTGGTTCTCGACGGAGAAGCCGATGCCGCCGGTGAACCAGGAGGCGTTCTTGGGGACGGAGATCTGGGTGCCGTCGCCGAGGGCGTGGCGGCCGGTCATGCCGACCACGCCGCCCCAGGTGCGGGAGCCGACGACGGGGCCGAGGGCGAGGGCCTTGATGGCGGTGATGATGACGTCGCCGTCGGAGCTGGTGGCGTGGTCGGCGAGGGCGACCACCGGACCGCGGGGCGCGTCGCGGGGCCACCGGACGGGCTGCCGGCCGCGGGTGAAGTCCCAGGCCAGGACCCGGCGGTGGAGTTTCTCCAGGACGAGTTCGGAGACGTTCCCGCCGGCGTTCCCGCGGACGTCCAGCACCAGCGCGGGGCGCGCGAGTTCGGAGCGCAGGTCGCGGTTGAACTGGGCCCAGCCGGAGCCGCCGAGGTCGGGGATGTGCAGGTAGCCGCAGACACCGTTGCTGAACTCCCGTACCAGGTGGCGGCGTTTGGCGACCCAGTCCTGGTAGCGGATGGGCCGTTCGTCGGTGAGCGGGGTGACCGCGATCCGCCGGGTGCGGCCTTCGTGGCGGACGGTCAGCTCGACGGTGGTGCCGCCGGTGCCGGCCAGCAGCGGGGAGGGGCCGCGGACCGGGTCGGGCGGGCGGCCGTCGACGGCGAGCAGTTCGTCGCCGTCGTGCAGGCCGTAACCGGCCAGCGGGGCGCGGGCCTTGGGGTCGGAGGACTCGCCGGGCAGGATGCGGTCGACCCGCCAGCGGCCGTCCGGGTCGCGGTGCGCGTTGGCGCCGAGCAGGCCGAGCGGCTGCTGGGCGATGGCGGGGCCCTCGCCGCGGCGGGCGGGGGTGACGTAGGCGTGCGAGGTGCCGAGTTCGCCGAGGAGTTCGCGCAGCAGGTCGGCGAAGTCGTCGGGGGAGGCGATGCGGTCCAGCAACGGGGCGTACTGGTCGGTGAGTTCGGGCCAGTCGAGGCCGCACATGTCGGCGTCCCAGAACTGGTCGCGGACGATCCGGGCGGCCTCGTGGTAGGACTGTCGCCACTCCGCGGCGGGGTGCACGGTGTGGGTGATCCGGCGCAGGTCGACCGGGAGCGGGGCGGACGGGGCGGCCAGCGGGTAGAGCTTGAGGCTGCCGGCCGAGAAGACCGAGATCGCCGAGCCGTCGGCGGAGACCGCGAACCCGTCGAGCTGTTCGACCAGGGTGGTGCGGCGGCCGCGGGCCAGGTCGAAGTGCTCCAGGGCGGGGCGTCCGGAGGTGTCCTCGGGGTTGGCGAAGGTCTGGCCGAGCGCGCCGGAGATCGGCCAGCGCAGCCACACCACGCCGCCGCGGACCGCCGCGGTCGCCGAGTACTTGGAGGCGATCACCGGGAACGGCACCAGCCGCTTGCTGAGCCCCTCCTCGTCGACGTGCACGGTGCCGTCGCCGGTGGCCTCCTCCGGGTCGAGGCCGACCGGGGGGCGGCCCTCGGCGGGGGAGGCGAACGGTGACGGGGTGTCGGCGGCGAGCGGCACCAGGTACGGGCGGCAGCCGAGCGGGAAGGAGAGGTCGCCGGTGTGCACGTCGTGCACCGGGTCGAAGCCGCGCCAGGAGAGGAACACCAGGAAGCGGCCGTCCCGGGTGAAGACCGGGTGCTCGTCCTCGAAGCGGCCGCCGGTGACGTCGACGGTGCGCTCGGGGCGGTCCACCCGGGCGAGTTGGATCGAGCGCAGGGAGCGGCCGGCCACCGGCTGGGACCAGGTCAGCCACTGCGAGTCGGGGGAGAACGACGGGCTGGAGACCGGGCCGTAGCGGGAGGCGGCGACCTCGGTGACCGCGCCGTCGGCGACGGCGACCAGCAGCAGCCGGCCGTCCGAGCAGGCGACGGCGAGGTGGCGGCCGTCCGGGGCGGCGGTCAGCTCCTGGACGCGGCCGATCAGGCCGCCGGCGATCCGGCGGGGCTCGGCGGGCTCCTCGGCGCCCGCGGAGTCCTTGCCCGGCAGCGGCGCGAGCTCGATCGCGTCCTCGCCCTCGGCGTCGGTGACCCAGGCGGCCTGGCCGCCGTAGCCGAGTACGACCGGGAGCCGGCAGCGCACCCCCGGGGTGTCGGCGAGCACTCGGGCCGGGCCGTCCCGGTGGGTCAGCCAGTACAGGCTGCCGCGGACGTTGATCACCCCGGCCCGGCCGGTGGCGTCGCAGGCCAGGTCCTTGACGTTGTTGGCGGCGCCCACCTGGTACGGGCGGCGGCCGGTGCGGGCGCCGCCGAGCGGGACGTCGAGGCGGCGCGGGGCGGGGGCGTCCAGGGAGTCCAGCAGCCACAGGTCGCCGGCGTGCTGGTAGACGATCCGGGTGCCGTCGGTGGCGGCCTCGCGGGCGTAGAAGGCGTCGTGGTCGGTGTGCCGGCGCAGGTCGGCGCCGTCGGGGCGGACGGAGTAGAGGTTGCCGACGCCCTCGTGGTCGGAGAGGAAGGCGATCCGGGTGCCGTGCTCGGTGGCGACGGGCATCGGGGAGGCCAGGTGGCCGCGGTGGCCGGGCAGCAGCAGGTCGTGGTCGAGCCAGAGCCGGCCGGTGGCGCCGCCGCGGTAGCGCTTCCAGAACGCCGGCTCGTGCGGGGCCGCGTCGGTCAGCAGCACGGTGTGGCCCTCGCCCATCTGGGCGTCCGCGACCGGCCCCCACGGCATCCGGCGGCCCGGCGCGCCGTCCACGGGCAGCTCCCACGCCCAGGTGTAGTGCGCGAACGGCTCGTGGTACGAGGTCACCGCCAGCACCTCGCCGTTCGGCAGCCAGCCCCGCACCCGGGTGTCCAGGCTGCCCCAGTAGGTCAGCCGCACCGCCTCGCCGCCCGCCGCCGGCGCCGTGAACACCTCCGGCGTCAGCGCGAACCAGCTGGTCCAGGCGATCGTCGTGCCGTCCGGCGAGAGCCGCGGATGACTCACCCGGGTCCGGTCGCAACTCACCCGCCACGCCCGCCCCACCTCCCCGTCGGCCGCGAGCGGCGCGACCCAGACGTCGTCCTCGGCGGTGAAGGCGAGCAGACCGCCGCGTACATGGGGGTATCGCAGGTAACCGGGCACCATTCCATGGTTCGGTGCGGCGTGGAGGGTCGCAACGCGAGCGGGTTCCGGCGGCGGTGGCCTGCTGACGCGGGGTCAGTGAACCGGGGTTGCGGGCGCATTGACAGGGGATGGGCTCAGCCGCTTCAGTGGTCTAGTCCAACTCCCTGGTGCGTGCCGGTGCGGCGGCATGCCCCGGCCGGGAAACCCCACACTCCGGCCGGTGGAGGAAGGCGTCCCCCACAGACAGGCAGGAGCATCCCCACATGCGTACTCCCCGTAGGAAGCGGCTGCTCGCCGCGGGTACGGCCTGGGCGGTGGCGGCAGCGGGCGCTGTCGCGATCAGCTTCGGGCTGGCCACGTCGGCGTCGGCCGGCGAGTTCCTGGTGAACGGCGGCTTCGAGAGCGGGTCGCTGGGCCCGTGGAGCTGCACCGGCGGCACCGGCAGCGTGGTCACCGGCCACGCGCACACCGGCGGCTACGCGCTGGCCGGCGCGGCGTCGTCCAGCGACAGCGCGCAGTGCACCCAGACCGTCGCGGTCGCCCCGAACACCACCTACACGCTGAGCGCCTACGTGAACGGCGCGTACGTCTACCTCGGCGTCAACGGCGGCAGCTCGACCTGGACGCCGAGCACCGGCGGCGCCTACCAGAAGCTGTCGCTGAGCTTCACCACCACCGCCACCCAGACCAGCGCCACCGTCTTCACCCACGGCTGGTACGGCCAGGGCACCTACTACGCGGACGACGTCTCGCTGGACGGACCGGGCGCCCCCAGCCCGTCCCCGTCCGCGTCGGTCTCCAGCAGCCCGTCGGCCTCGGTCAGCGCCAGCCCCTCCGCCAGCGCCAGCCCGTCGACCAGCGCCAGCCCGAGCGCCAGCCCGTCCAGCTCCCCGACCACCACCCCGCCGCCGAGCGGCCACGCCCTGGTCGGCTACCTGCACGCCAGCTTCGCCAACGGCGCGGGCTACGTGCGGATGGCGGACGTGCCGGACAGCTGGGACATCATCGACCTCGCCTTCGGCGAGCCGGACTCGATCACCGGCGGCACCATCCACTTCAACCGCTGCCCGGTCAGCGAGTGCCCGAGCGTCGAGTCCGACGCCGACTTCAAGGCGGCCATCGCCGCCAAGCAGGCCAAGGGCAAGAAGGTGCTGCTGTCGATCGGCGGCCAGAACGGCGAGGTGCAGCTCACCACCACCGCCGCCCGCGACAACTTCGTCAACTCGGTCTCCTCGATCATCGACAAGTGGGGCCTGGACGGCCTCGACATCGACTTCGAGGGCCACTCGCTGTCGCTGAACACCGGCGACACCGACTTCAAGAACCCGACCACCCCGGTGATCACCAACCTGATCTCCGCGGTCAAGAGCCTGAAGGCCAAGTACGGCGCGAAGTTCCAGCTGACCATGGCGCCGGAGACCTTCTTCGTCCAACTCGGCTACCAGTACTACGGATCCGGCCCCTGGGGCGGCCAGGACCCGCGCGCCGGGGCGTTCCTGCCGGTGATCTACGCACTGCGCGACGACCTGACCGTGCTGCACGTCCAGGACTACAACTCCGGCTCGATCATGGGCCTGGACAACCAGTACCACAGCATGGGCGGCGCGGACTTCCACATCGCCATGACCGACATGCTGCTGGCCGGCTTCCCGGTGGCCGGCAACACCGCCAACATGTTCCCGGCGCTGAAGCCGTCCCAGGTCGCCATCGGCATGCCCGCCAACAGCTACGCCGGCAACGGCTACGTCGCGCCCGCCGCGGTCAACCAGGCGCTGGACTGCCTCACCAAGGGCACCAGCTGCGGCTCCTACAGCCCGCGGGCCGGCAAGCAGCCGAACCTGCGCGGCCTGATGACCTGGTCGATCAACTGGGACAAGTACAACGGGAACGAGTTCTCCAACAACTTCCACTCGTACTTCGGCTGATCCCCCCGCTCCACCGGCACCCCCCGCGGGCCGGCCGCCTCCCCGGCGGCCGGCCCGCGGCCGTTCGCGGGGCCCAGCGCCGCTGCCTAGCCTGGAGGGCAGGAGGTGATGGCGATGTTGGCAGAGGCCACGCTGTTCGCGGTGATCCCCGCGAGCGATCTCGACCGGGCCAAGCGGTTCTACCGCGACACGCTCGGCCTGACCCTCGCCGTCGATCGTCCGGAGTTTGTCAGCTTCCGCTCCGGCGACGGCGAGTTCCAGTTGTACGAGACGCCCCACGGAGGCAAGGCCGAACACACCCTGGCCAGCTGGAAGGTCTCCGACCTGGACGCCGAGATGGCCGAACTGCGCGGCCGCGGCGTGGTGTTCGAGGACTACGACTTCCCCGGGCTGAAGACCGTCGACGGGGTCGCCGAGGACGACGGCATGCGCGCCGCCTGGTTCAAGGACAGCGAAGGCAACGTCCTGTGCGTCAACGAGCTCCGCGAGTGACCGCGCCGCCCCGCGACACGCCGAAGGCCCCCCGCTCTCGCGGAGGGCCTTCGACCGTCTGTGCGCCGCCAGGGACTCGAACCCCGGACCCGCTGATTAAGAGTCAGCTGCTCTAACCAACTGAGCTAGCGGCGCGTGCTGACGGAGAGAACATTACCTGGTCAGCGGCCGAAACACACAATCGGCCCGGTCGGGGCCCGACGTATGCTGAGCCCGGCGAACCCAGCCCTGCCGAGAGGACCGACCGTGGGCCAGCTGTCACTGCTCTTCCTGGTGCTGCTCGCCTCGGTGATCACGATGCCGCTCGCCCGCCGGAGCCGGATCCCGCAGCCGGTGCTGATGACCCTGGTCGGCCTGGTCTTCGCGCTCGTCCCGCAGATCCCCAACGTGCAGATCAACCCCGAACTGATCCTGCCGATGGTGCTGCCCCCGCTGATCTTCGCGGTCGCCCGGCGCTCCTCGGTGCGCTACTTCAAGGCCAACATCCGCTCCATCCTGCTGCTCGCCGTCGCCCTGGTGGTGGTCACCACCACCGCCGTGGCCGGCGTCTTCTCCTGGCTGGTGCCCGCCGCGCCGATCGCCGCCGCCCTCGCCCTCGGCGCGCTGGTCTCCCCGCCCGACCCGGTCGCCGCCGTCGCGGTGGCCGGCTCGGTCGGACTGCCCCGCCGGCTGGTCGCCGTGCTGGAGAGCGAAGGCCTGTTCAACGACGTCACCGCGATCGTCATCTACTCGCTCGCCGTCGAGGCGGTGGTCGACGGCAACCTGTCCGCCGGCCGGGTGGTCGAACGCTTCCTGCTCTCCGCCGTGGTCGCGGTCGTCGTCGGCATCGGCCTCGGCTGGGCCAACGCCAAACTCGCCGGACTGCTCGACGACCCCACCCAGCAGGTCGCGCTCAACCTGCTGGTCCCGTTCGCCGCCTACACCCTCGCCGAGGAGGCGCACGGCTCCGGCGTGCTCGCCGTGGTGGTCTGCGCGCTCTACCTCGCCGACCGCGCCACCGACGCCGACGAGGTCTCCTACCGCCTGGTCGGCAACGCCTTCTGGGAGATCGTCGAGACCCTGATCACCGGCGTCGCCTTCGGCCTGATCGGCCTGGAGCTCTCCACCGTGCTCCGCGACGTCCGCGACACCTGGGAGACCATGATCGGCGACACCGCCATCGTCATCGCCGTGGTCGTCCTGCTGCGCCTGGTCTGGCTGCTGCCCGCGGCCTGGCTCTCCAAGCGGGTCACCCACGGCGACGAGGACACCCCGATCAGCTGGCGGGAGACCGTCGTGCTGTGGTGGTCCGGCATGCGCGGCGTCGCCACCGTCGCCCTCGCCCTCGGCGTCCCGCTCACCCTGCACGACGGGCTGCCCTTCCCCGCGCGCAACGAGATCGTCTTCATCGCCTTCAGCGTCGTCCTCTTCACCCTGGTGGTCCAGGGCCTGACCCTCCCTTACGTGGTCCGGCTGCTCGGGCTGGACACCGGCAGCGACGCCCACGAGAAGGCCGTCCGCGAACTCTGGTGGCGTGCGGCCAAGGCCGGACTGCACCGGCTCGGCGAACTCGAGGACGAGGACGAACTCCCCGCCGAGATCTCCGAACGCCTGCGCGAGCGCCAGCACGACCGACTCGCCCGGCTCTGCCCGGAGAAGTACGAGGAGGAAGAGGCGCTGGAGGCCAAGCGCCGCGGCAAGAAGTGGCGTCAGGCGTTCGCCGTCGAACAGGAGATGATCGCCGCCTCCCGGCGCGAGGTGCTCGTCGCCCGCGGCGAGTTCGGCGCCGACCCCGAGGTGGCCGACCAGGTGCTGCGCGCACTCGACCTGCAGTCGGCGCGGAAGTGACGCTCCGTCGACGCCTGCGCGCCCCACTCGCCGGCCGACCGGGTCGGGGCCCCCGCAGGGCATAGGGTTGGACCGGGCAAGGCCGTCGACGAAGCCGGCGCACGCACCGTACCCGCCGGACCAGGCGCGACCCTCCCGCCGGAACCCGCCGGTATCTGCACCCGGACGACCAAGGAGCAACCGATGTCGGACACCCCTGCCAACGGCCGCACCCCGTTGGACCGCACCCCGCAGTGGGCCGCGCTGGGGAAGCACCGCGCCGAGCTCGGCGAACAGCACCTGCGCGAGCTGTTCGCCGCCGACGCCGACCGCGGCAGCCGCTACACCCTCCAGGTCGGCGACCTCTTCCTCGACTACTCGAAGCACCTGGTCACCGACCGCACCCTGGACCTGCTGCGCGGACTCGCCGAGGCCACCGGCGTCGCCGAGCTGCGCGACGCGATGTTCCGCGGCGAGAAGATCAACATCACCGAGGACCGCGCCGTCCTGCACACCGCGCTGCGCGCCCCCCGCGGCGCCGTCATCGAGGTCGACGGCGAGAACGTCGTCCCCGCCGTGCACGCCGTGCTCGACAAGATGGCCGCCTTCTCGAACCGGGTCCGCTCCGGCGAGTGGACCGGCCACACCGGCAAGCGGATCCGCAACATCGTCAACATCGGCATCGGCGGCTCCGACCTCGGCCCCGCCATGGCCTACGAGGTGCTGCGCTCCTACACCGACCGCGACCTGACGGTCCGTTTCGTCTCCAACGTCGACGGCGCCGACCTGCACGAGGCCGTCCGCGACCTGGACGCCGCGGAGACCCTCTTCATCGTCGCCTCCAAGACCTTCACCACCATCGAGACGATCACCAACGCCGTCGCCGCGCGCACCTGGCTGCTGGACCAGCTCGGCACCGGGGACGACGCGGTGGCCAAGCACTTCGTGGCGCTCTCCACCAACGCCCAGGGCGTCGCCGACTTCGGCATCGACACCGCCAACATGTTCGAGTTCTGGGACTGGGTGGGCGGCCGCTACTCCTACGACTCGGCGATCGGCCTCTCGCTGATGCTCGCCATCGGGCCGGAGCACTTCCAGGAGATGCTCGAAGGCTTCCACGCCATGGACGAGCACTTCCGCACCGCGCCGGCGGAGCAGAACGCGCCGCTGCTGCTCGGCCTGCTCGGCGTCTGGTACGGCGCCTTCTTCGACGCCCAGTCGCACGCCGTGCTGCCGTACTCGCACTACCTGTCCAAGTTCACCGCCTACCTGCAGCAGCTGGACATGGAGTCCAACGGCAAGTCGGTCGACCGCGACGGCAACCCGGTGCAGTGGCAGACCGGCCCCGTGGTGTGGGGCACCCCCGGCACCAACGGCCAGCACGCCTACTACCAGCTGCTGCACCAGGGCACGAAGGTGATCCCCGCCGACTTCCTCGGCTTCGCCCGCCCCGTCGCCGACCTGCAGGACGGCCTGGTCGCCCAGCACGACCTGCTGATGGCCAACTTCTTCGCCCAGACCCAGGCGCTGGCCTTCGGCAAGACCGCCGAAGAGGTCGCCGCGGAGGGCGTCCCCGCCGAGCTGGTCCCGCACAAGACCTTCCGCGGCAACCACCCCACCACCACGATCCTCGCCACCGAGCTCACCCCCCGGGTGCTCGGCCAGCTCATCGCCCTCTACGAGCACAAGGTGTTCGTCCAAGGCGCGATCTGGAACATCGACTCCTTCGACCAGTGGGGCGTCGAACTCGGCAAGGTCCTCGCCAAGCGCATCGAGCCCGTCCTCCTCACCGGCGAGGGCACCGAGACGCTGGACGCCTCCACGGCCGGCCTGGTCGCCACGTACCGGACGCTGCGCGGCCGTTAATCCAGGAGTCAGTTGCACTATCCAGGGGCTCGGGGAACTGCGAGGCGAGTGACTGGTGGTCTGAGCTTGGCTGGGCGTCTTGGAGACCTCCATGCGCCCAGACCTCGCAGCGCCCCGTGACCCCGACCGCCACACACCCCCGCCGTTCCCCGGGCCCCTTGTGAGCTTCGCTCACCCGGCCCCTGGCGAAGCCAGTTCCGGGTCCCTAGATGCCTACTCTGGCCAGGAGTGATTCGGCGTGGGCGGTGGCCAGTTCGTTCGCCAGGACGGAGTCCGTTGCGGCGAGGGCGTCGGCTATCGCGAGGTGTTCGGTGTGGTCGGTGGCTGCGTGGCGGGTGGTGGCGGTGGCGGCGGCCGAGATGCGGAGTTGGCGGTCCCAGAGGGACTCGTACAGCGAGGTCAGGACGGGGTTGCCGGCTGCCCGGAGCAGGGTGAGGTGGAAGCGGCGGCCGGCCTCGACCGGGTGGCGGTCGGGGGTCTCGCAGGCGGCGCGCAGTTCGGCGGCAGCCGCTCGCATCGCGTCCGGCCCCTGCGCGGCGACCGCCTCGATCGCGGAGCGTTCGAAGAGCAGCCGGGCGTCCAGGACGTTCCTGGCCTCGCCGGGGGAGATCGGGACGACCTGGGCGCCGCGTTTGGGGTAGAGCCGCAGGAAGCCCTCGGACTGGAGGCGGAGGAAGGCCTCGCGGACCGGGGTGCGGGAGAGACCCAGCTCGGTGGCGACGGTGCCTTCGGAGAGCAGGGTGCCGCCGGGGTAACTGCCGTCCAGGAGACGGGTGCGGACGTGGTCGTAGGCCCGGTCGGCGGTGGTCTGGGCGTCGGTCACGTGGTCATTCTGCCATGCGGCCCGGTCTTGCATCCATGCATGCATCTATCGTTGCATCCAAGCTTGCATCTATGCTGTGCCGCATGGTTGCCCCGACACCGCCGAGTGCCCCGACACCGGCACCGCGCACCGCGCTGTTCGTGACCTGCCTGAACGACACGCTCTTCCCCGGGACCGGCCGGGCCACCGTGGCGCTCCTGCAGCGGCTCGGCGTGGCCGTGGACTTCCCGGCCGCACAGAGCTGCTGCGGGCAGATGCACTTCAACACCGGGTACCGCAGGGAGACCGCGCGGCTGGCCCGGCACTTCGTGGAGACCTTCGAGGGCTACGACGAGATCGTGGTGCCCTCGGCGTCCTGCGCCGGGATGCCCGCGGAGGCGTACGCGCTCGCGGCGGAGGCGGCGGGCGACCCGGGGCTGCTCCGGGCGGTCGAGGAAATGGCGCCCCGCGTATGGGAGTTGACGGCGTACCTGACCGACCGGCTGGGTGTGGTCGAGGTCGGGGCGTACTTCCCGCACCGGGTGACCTACCACCCGACCTGCCACAGCCTGCGGGCCTCCGCGCTGGGGGACCGGCCGTACCGGCTGCTGCGGGCGGTGCGCGGGATCGACTTCGTGGAGCTGCCCGCGCAGGAGGAGTGCTGCGGCTTCGGCGGCACGTTCGCGGTGAAGAACGCGGCGGTGTCCGGGGCGATGAACGGCGACAAGGCGCGGCACGTGCTGGAGACCGGGGCGCCGGTGCTGGCCGCCGTCGACAACTCGTGCCTGATGAACATCGGCGGGCGGCTCACCAGGGACGGGCATCCGGTGCGCACCGTGCACCTGGCGGAGATCCTGGCCCGCACCGAGGTGGACGGGCCGCTGGACGGGGTCCCGACGGTGGAGGCGGTGCGATGACCAGGTCGTTCCTGGGGTGGCCGGAGTTCCCGACGGCCGCGCGGAGTGCCGTCGGGGACGAGCAGTTGCGGGCCAACGTGCGGCGGGCCACCCACACCATCCGGGGCAAGCGGGCGGTGCTGGCCGCGGAGCGCCCCGACTGGGAGCAGCTGCGGGACGCCGCCGCGGCGATCAAGGACCGGGTACTGGCCGGTCTGGAGGAGTACCTGCTCCAGGTGGAGGAGAAGGTGACCGCGGCCGGCGGCACCGTGCACTGGGCGCGGGACGCCGCCGAGGCCAACCTGATCGTCACCCGGCTGGTCCGGGCCACCGGCGAGACGGAGATCGTCAAGGTCAAGTCGATGCTGACCGAGGAGATCGGCCTGGACGCCGCGCTGGAGGCCGCCGGGATCACCGCCCGGGAGACCGACCTGGCCGCCACCATCGTCCAGTTGGGCGACGACCTGCCCTCGCACGTGGTGGTGCCCGCGCTGCACCGCAACCGCACCGAGATCCGCGACATCTTCGTCCGCGAGATGGGCCGGCACGGCCGTCCCGCGCCGGAGGGGCTGAGCGACGACCCCGCCGAACTCGCCGAGGCCGCCCGGCTGCACCTGCGGGAGAAGTTCCTCGCCGCCAAGGTCGCGGTCTCCGGCGCCAACTTCGTGGTCGCCGAGACCGGAACCCTGGTGGTCGTCGAGTCCGAGGGCAACGGGCGGATGTGCCTGACCCTCGCCGACACCCTGATCTCGGTGGTCGGCATCGAGAAGACCGTGCCCACCTGGCAGGACCTGGAGGTCTTCCTGCAACTGCTGGCCCGCAACGCCACCGGCGAGCGGATGTCCCCCTACACCAGCACCTGGACCGGCGTCACCGACGGCGACGGACCCCGCGCCTTCCACCTGGTCCTGGTCGACCACGGCCGCACCCGCGCCCTGGCCGACCCGGTCGGACGCCAGGCCCTGCGCTGCATCCGCTGCGGCGCCTGCATGAACATCTGCCCCGTCTACGAACGCACCGGCGGCCACGCCTACGGCTCCGTCTACCCCGGCCCGATCGGCGCCATCCTCAACCCGCTGCTGCGCGGCCTCGACGAACCGCAGACCGCCTCGCTGCCCTACGCCTCCACGCTGTGCGGCGCCTGCAACGACGTGTGCCCCGTCCGGATCCGCTTCACCGACGTGCTGCTCGACCTGCGCGCGCAGGTCGCCGACGGCGGCCGGCACCCGGTGGAGCGCGTCGCACTCGGCGCGGTCGGCTCGGTGATGGAGCATCAGCGGGCGTGGAAGGCCGCCGTGAAGAGCGCAGGCCTGGTCGGTCCGCTGCTGCCCGAGCGGCTGCGGCTGCCCGGCGTCCTCGGCGGCTGGACCGACAGCCGGACGGTGCCCGCCGTCCCGAAGGAGTCGTTCCGGAGCTGGTGGAAACGGAACGAGAAGCAGGGTGTGAAGCAGGCCGAAAAGCAGGGCGAGAGGCGGAGCGACGTGCCGTCCGAGGGAGGAAGCGAGTGAGCGCGCGCGAGGAGATCCTGCGCCGGATCCGGGCCGCCGCGGTGCCTCCGGCGGGCGACGTCCCGCGCGGGTACCTGCGGGAGCTGCCGGGAGACCGGGCGGCCGTGGTGGAGCTGTTCGCCGAGCGGGTGGGGGAGTACGGCGCGACGGTGCTGCGCGGGCCGTCCGCCGCCGAACTGGTGGCCGCCGCGTTGGACGGCGTGCGGAGCGTGGTGGTGCCCGAGGGGCTGCCCGCCGCCTGGCTGGAGGGCTACCCGGGGGCGGTGCGTGCCGACGCGCCGCCGCTGTCCGCCACCGAACTCGACGGCACCGACGCCGTCCTGACGGTCTGTGCGACCGCCGTCGCCGAGTCCGGCACGCTGGTCCTGGACGCCGGCCCCGGTCAGGGCCGCCGCGCCGCCACCCTCCTGCCGGACCTGCACGTCTGCGTGGTCCGCGAGCCGCAGATCCACTCCGCCCTGCCCGGCGCGCTCGCCGTCCTCGACCCGCGCCGCCCGCTCACCTTCATCAGCGGACCCTCCGCCACCGCCGACATCGAGATGATCCGGGTCAAGGGCGTCCACGGCCCGCGCCGCCTGACGGTGGTCATCACGCCGTAGCGGACCGGCGCGGCCCGGCTGACGGTGCGTCGGTCACGGGGCGGCGGACGCCGTGGTGACCGGGACGGGAGTAGGGCCGTGCTGCGCGGTGTAGACGAGGGCGAGGCCGAGCGTGGCCGCCAGGGCGACGGCGGCGGTCCAGCCGAGGGCGCGGCGCAGGAAACGGTGGCGGCGGGCCCGGTGGTGGGCGCGAAGGGCGGCGGCCTCGGCGTCGGCGAGCTCGGCGTCGAGCCAGGCGGCCCAGTCGGAGTGGAGGTCGTCGGACGCCATGACCCGGACATTAGCAGCCCTTTACGCGCCGGAGACCCGGACATGACGGACGTCGGCACGACGGAAGAACGCCGAAGGCCCCCCGCTTCCGCGAGGGGCCTTCGACCGTCTGTGCGCCGCCAGGGACTCGAACCCCGGACCCGCTGATTAAGAGTCAGCTGCTCTAACCAACTGAGCTAGCGGCGCTTGCTGACGTGACGACTCTAGCAGCGGCCCGGGCGGGAACCAAAATCGATTCGCGCCGACCGGGCACGCGCCGGGCACCCCGCGTTCAGCAGGCGTTCGGCGCCCCGTCGTCACCGGCGTGCGACCGGCTGCGCGCCGCCCGGACACAGGCCCACAGCACCACGGACGCGCCCGGCAGCCAGGGCTCGCGGGTGTCCGGGGCGACGACCCAGCGGCCCGTCCCGCTGTCCGGCGCGTCGATCTCGCGCTGCACCGGCGGGACGGTGACCGCGTCCCCCACGCCGTGGCACAGCAGCGGCGGCACGTCCCGCGCCCACTCCTCCCACGCCAGCAGGGTGCGCAGCCGGCCGGCCGTACCGGGCTGGACGAACAGCAGCGTGCGGCCGCGGTACGCGGCGACCGGCCCGCACCCCGGACCGGAGGCCCAGAGCTCGTCGAGCACCCGCCGCCCGAACACGCCCGGCATGCTGATCACGTCGAAGACCCGGCCGCAGGGCAGCACCGCCGGCGCCCACGGACGGGCACCCCACAGCGCCCGCATGCTGCTGGGGTACTCACTGGCGGACGCCAGCCAGGCCTCCCCGGCCACCGTCACGTACTCCACGGATTGATAGGTCCAGATGTCCACCGAACCAGCGTGGACCGGTGCCGAAGCCGACCGGAGCGAAAGCGGCGTTCGCCGGACAGCGGGTGGTCCTCGGGCGTACCATCGCCCGCTGCATATGCCAGAGGCCTTTCGGCGGCCGGACTACTCCTCGCGCTGGCGGCGCTGCAGGGACCGGCCGTACTCGACCATCTTCACCGCGTAGTCGGGAGTCCAGTCGGCGCGGGCGGCGATCTCGGCCGCGGACAGGGCGTCGAACCGGCGCGGGTCGGCGAGCTGGGCGGCGGCGATGGCCTGGAAGTCGGTGGCGCGCTCCGCCGCGGCGCGGAACGCCAGCGCCAACTCGGTCGAACGGGTCAGCAGTTCGGCCGGGTCGGCGATCGACTCCAGGTCGAAGAAACGCTCCTGCTCGGACTCCTCGGCCGGCGGCTCGAAGATCAGCTGGGCCGGGCGGATCCGGCGCCCCTGACCGCCCGGCCCCGGCACGGCCGGCACGGCGGCCTGGGTCGGCGTGCCGTCCTGGTCGGACGCCTGCGGGTACGAGTCGGGCATGGCGGGGCACCTCCGGGTGATCTGGGGAAAGCGGCCGTCGTCCATTGTCGCGCGCGAACCGCCGGTAGCGGAACGGTGCACCCCGGGTCGCTATTCCCTGCGGGGCGGCGCGCGAAGGATCTTTCGCGCCGGGGGGATCTTCTTCGGGAGCTCGGGGAAGTTGCACTATCAGGGGCTCGGGGAACTGCGAGGCGAGTGGCGGATGGCCTCAGTACGGCTGGGCGTCTTGGAGACCTCTATGCGCCCAGACCTTCAGCGCCCTGTCACTCCGACTGCCACGCACTCCCGCCGTTCCCCGGGCCCCTTTCGGGGCCCTAGATGTATTGACCACGAGCGTTGTTGACGGTGGTCTGGCTTGATCAAACGTGAAGACCTCCGGTGTGGTGGAGCTGTCTAGGACTGCACCGCACCGGA